>UQXM01000083.1 GCA_900545035.1 uncultured Fusobacterium sp.
AATTTCTGTCCTTTATGAAAGAGACAGGAACTTTTGAATATGTGGATTTAGATATTTTAGTTATAGACGAAAGAATATTGCTTGATGAGTTTAAAAATAATACCATAGGAACATTGACTGAATTGAATGAAATAAATGAAAAATATGTGTCAGAAGATAAATTTTTAGAAAAACGAGAAAAAATAATGAATAAATTAAATATTTATTTTGATGAAAATAAGTATTATAAAAGTAACATAGATGAAATAAATAGAAATAATTTAAGAAAAGATGGAGCGGCTATTTATACCAGAGGAAATAATTTGTTGTATTTAAAAGCATATTCTCCTAAATATATTAAATCACAAAAACTTGATAATCGAGAAATAAGAGAATATAATTCAATATCTGATGTCAAATTTGATTGGGAAAGGTGGCAATAATCATGGAAAAAGAAATCACGGATAAAGAACTTCTTACAATTTGTAATTTATCTAATTTAAAAATGGAATTTGCTAACTTGACTTATGAAGAAACAGAAAGTAAAACAGGATATAAAAAGGTGAGAAATCATACAATTTATTCACTTTTAGAGAAAGAATTAAATGTGATTAAAATAAAAGAAAAATATAAAAATATTCTTGCAAAGCAAATCCCAAATGGTAATCTAGAAAATTTAAAAGAAATTCATTCAAACTTTGGGGAAAACATGAATAGCAATACAAAAGAACTTCTTTTAGAACAAAATTCTCTTAGGAGTGAAGAAATAATATGTCGAAAAGAATTAGACAAAGTAAAAAAAGACATAAGTTTTTATAATATATCTAAAGATAATAAACAAGTCCCTATTTATTCTTGTAAAGAAGAATTACAAAAAGAAGCTCCAATAGTAATGGAATATTATGATAGATATAATAAAGTAAATAAATCAGATAAAGTAGATAAAAATAAAAAATTAAAACAAATTTTATTTTCAGAGAAAAAATTATAAAGGAACAAATAATATTAAATTGTAGTAAAGATTCAACAATTAAAGTTTCTTTTACAGGATACAAAACAGGAACAGTATTAGCTACATCTATTAACTATGCTTTAATGGCACAACTTTAAGTTTTATAAGATACTGTTAGATTGAATCTGTTGGGAGGAGAAATATGTCAAACAATAAAAGTTCTTTTAGTTTGCTTATTGTCATTGTTTTAATAGCATTTGGTTTAGTAAAAATACCAAGTTATTTTACAAGTTCGGAAAGAGCATATAAAGAATTGGATAATTATTTAAAAAATAAGTACGGAGAAGAATTTGTAATTAATTATATGGGACTTCGCAGTGTAAATGATAAAAAGTGGTATGAGGCAGGAATAGTTTTTCCAAAAAGTTATATAGGAACGCTAAAAGAAAATGATACTTATTATTGGGGCAAGGGATTTGTAGATGTTATAGGGTTAAAATTAGAACCGGGAGACAGTTATGGAAAAGTATTGTTAAATGAATCAGCAAATAATTTTTATCTTCCAAAGTTAAAAGAATTATTCGGAGAAAATGTACTGCCTGTATTGGATATAAAAGGAGGTTATGATTATACAGATTTTCAGAAAGAACTGCAAGTAAGAAATAAGCTAATATCCGGAGGAATATATATATTTGGACGCGTGGAAAATGATGAAGACAGAGAAAAATACAGGGAAGAAATTTATAAATTTCTGTCCTTTATGAAAGAGACAGGAACTTTTGAATATGTAGATTTGGCTTTCTATATTTTAGATGAAAGAATTTTAACTAAAGGCTTTGAAGAAGTGAAACCATTATTAGTAGAAAAGATAGAAAAGTGTAATAATTCTCAAGAATTTATAGAATACAGAGAAAGAATATTATCACAATTAAACGATGAATATAACAAAATGACATCAAAACAAAAGCAGGAAAAAATAAATAATTATTCTAAAAGTGAATTGAGAGAATTTAGAAATTATAGCTATACAGGTTATTGTTCTATCTATCATACTGTTTTAAGAAGTAAAAAGTTTTTAGAAAATGAATCAAGATTATCAATGTATAAAAAATTAGAATATGATTCTAAAAAAGATATAAAATTATATAATACTGTAAAAATAATTTTTAAGGAGTATGATGAGAAAAAACTTTACAATAATGAATGGGGTGATTAATAATGGGAATCACAGATAAAGAGTTATTGGCGATATGTAATCTATCAAATTTAAAAATGGAATTTGCCGAAACAGTTTACAAAGATGAAGTAAGCGGAGAGGAAAGAAATCATACAATTTCTAGCCTTTTAGACAATGAAATAGCTGGAATGAAAAAAAGAAGAGCAAAGAAAAAGGAATACGATAATCAAATATATTCCAGATTAAAGGAATTATCTAAAGAAGTTACAAGTGATGACATAAGAGAAGTTCAGGAGCAACCAAATAAAGAATATTTATCAGAAATAGGAAAAGATAAAACAGGAGTTTATGGTTTATTTTATTCCTGTAAATACTTTAAAAATATTTACAGGAATAATCAAATATTTTAATCAAAATATACATCTTTTATATCATCTTTTGCAAGATAATACAGCTGTTCTATCTGTAATTTTACAATTCTTGCTTCCGAAAGAGGAGGAAGATTGTCTATATCAAAAAATTTCACATCGTCAATATCAAAAGTATTTCTTAATTCTCCGGAAATTTTTCTGCACAGAAAAACAATTTTGTAAGTATAAAAGGCTTCCTGTGGATGAGGATGACATTTTTTGTCGTAAACAGCAAGAACTCTCTCCACTTCCACATCAAGTCCTGTTTCTTCTTTCATCTCTTTTTTGATAACTTCTGACGGAGTAAAACCTATATCTGCCCAGCCTCCAGGAATAGACCATTTTCCCGGGTCAAGTTTTTCTTCAACCATTAAAATCTGTCCTTGTTCGTTTAAAAGAACTCCTCTTATATCAACTTTCGGAGTAGGATATTCTTTGGCGGGAAGATAAAAACTACACAGCTCTTCCATTGAATTTTCAGAAATGATATTTAAAATCTGCATATTTATATCTTTCATTTCATGGTATCTTTCATTGTCGTATCCGTTGTGTGCATAAAGACATCCAAGGTCTGAAAGAGTAATGCTTCTTTTTACCAGATTTATAAGTTCGTTCAGTTTTTCTTTTTTCATAAACAAAACAGCTCCTTTTTCAAAAATTATAAACTGTGTTCATATGAAATTATAATACTGTTTCATTATTTTTACAAGTTTTTAATAAATAAAACTGTTGAGAATAAAATTTTGACAGTGTATAATTATATAGAAAAACTTTCAGAAATTTTCAACAATTAAATATATCTTTCAGTCAAATCATATACAAAGAAAAAATTTTCAGGAGGAAAAATGAAAAAACTTTTAATTTTATGCAGCTGTATAATGGCAGCTGTTTCAATAACAGCTTCTGCCTGTACAGGAATTACTGTAAAAACAAAAGACAGCAACAATATTCAGGCAAGAACAATAGAATTTGGAGAATACAATCTTAACAGCAGAATTATTATTTCTCCGAAAAACAAAGAATTTGTATCTCTGACTCCGACAGGAAAAAAAGATGGTTATAAATGGAAAGCAAAATATGGATTTGTGGGAGCTTCTGTTGTGTATGACCAGTTTATCGGAGAGGGAATAAACGAAGCAGGATTAAATGCGGGGCTTTTTTATTTTCCGCACTACGGAAGTCTTGCAGAATTTAATCAGGAAGAAAAAAATATTTCGGTAGCCGATATGGAACTTGTGGGATGGATTCTTTCAAGTTTTGCAACAGTTGATGAAGTAAAAGAGGGACTTAAAAAAATCAAAGTTGTAAATATTGCTTATGATGATAAGGGAGCACCGCTTCCAACTGTTCACTGGAGAATCGCTGACGCAAAAGGCAGCAATATAGTTTTGGAAATTGTAAACAAAGGGGAAGTTAAAATTTATGAAAATAAAGTGGGAGTTGTTACAAATGCTCCTGACTACGACTGGCAGATAAAAAATCTCAATAATTATGTAAATCTTTATCCGGGAAATGCAGAATCTTATGAGGCAGAGGGGCAAAAAATATTTTCTTTCGGAAGCGGTACGGGAGCTTTGGGACTTCCGGGAGACATTACGCCTCCGTCAAGATTTGTGAGAGCTTTTTATTTTCTTAACTCTTCAAATACTCCAAAAAACAGTACAGAGGGAGTAAATCAGGCTTTTCATATTCTGAATAATTTTGATATTCCAATCGGAATAGAATATCCTGCCGAGTACAAAGACAAAATTCCTGCAAATCTTCCGAGTGCTGCTCAATGGACAGCTGCAAGCGATTTAAATAACAGAGTATTTTATTACAAGACTATGTTTAACAGCAGAATAAGAAAGATAGATTTGAAAAAAATAGATTTTTCTAAAGTAAAATATACTTCTCTTCCTATGGATGAAAATGATACCGAAGATATAAAAGAGATTAACATATTTTAAAATTATTTATTTTTTAAAAGAATATATAAATAAAACAGATTCCGATTTACAAAATGGAATCTGTTTTATTGTTTATATATATTTAGATGTCGGTGTAGGCTGTGTTTTTTTTAACCTGCTTTTCTTGTCAGATATCTTTTGCACTGCTGTTGAGTATTATATCCCAAAAGTATTCCCAAAATAAAATCCTCTTCTGCTGTGTATTCTTTTAAAGATTGTTTTTTAAATTTTTTCAAAACTTTTATAGGTTCGCTGTTTCCAAAGAATATATTGATATATCCCGATTTCAGTTCCTCTGTAATAGATTCGTAACCACATTTTTCAAGTCTTTCCTCGATAAGCTCTTTATTTTCTGTGGGAGTTGTCAAAAGAGCAAGACTTCTCAGACCTTTGTTAAGTTCATAGAGCATATGAAAGAATACGCTCAATTCATTTCTTTTTTCGCTGCTCATACTATTTTACCTTTGCCGCCCAGTTGTTCAGTCTTTCTTCAGTAAGTTCGCTCTGATTGTTTTCGTCTATTACAAGTCCTATAAATTCATCATCTATAACTGCTTTTGAGTTTGAGAATGAATATCCTTCAGTTGAAGTTTTTCCCACAAGAATAATACCTTTATCTTTAATTGTTTCATAGATTGTGCCTATTCCGTCAACAAAAGTATCTCCGAAAGATGATTGATCTCCAACACCTATGAAAGCTACTTTTTTTCCGGCAAGATTTTTTCCGGCAAGAATATCAATGGCTCCCAGCCAGTCGTCCTGCAAATCTCCCATTCCCCATGTAGATGTGGCAAAAATTACAAAATCATAGTCTTCTACTTTATCAATTTCAGAAACAGGCATTACATCTGCTCCTAGTAATTGTCCCGCTTTTTCAGCTATACTTTCTGTTACTCCTGTAGTACTTCCGTAAAAAATTCCTGTTTTCATAAATTCTCCTTTCAGTTTGCTGGAAATCAGCAATTTTATATATTTTTATTTTATGGTTTTCTTTTTTCTGATGTAATTATATTATATTTTATTTTGATTGTCAAATAATTTTATAAAAATATTTTAAGAGAGGCTTAAAAATTAGTTTTTTTTATGGATTTATAAAGAAAAATAATATTTTAAAGGTTATTTTTTCTAGGAAAAATTAATTGTTTGTTATATAATATTCTTTAATGGATGTCGGGATTTTTAGGAGGATAAATTATGAACAGTTATAATGAAATGCTGAAAAATGAAATTAAAGATTTTCGTAAACTGGGACACAAATTTTTGGATAAAGAAGTTTCTGTGGGAGATTTTAAAGGAGTTTCCGGAGGAATGGGAGTGTATGCTCAGCGTGGAGGAGAAAAGTTTATGATAAGACTTCGTACTTCTTCGGGAGTTATTTCTTTAAAACACATGAAACTTATTGCAGGATTTATGGATGAATACAGAATAAAACAGCTTCATCTGACTACAAGACAGGCAGTACAGCTTCATGATTTGAGAATAGATGATGTGTGTGATATTATGGAAACAGCTGTTGACAATGGTTTGTATACTCGCGGAGGAGGAGGAAACTTCCCAAGAAATGTCTCTCTTTCTGTAATGTCAGGAGTGGAAAAAAATGAATATTTTGATGTAACAGATTTTGCTCTGAAAACAGGACAATATTTAATGAGCCAGATTACATCGTACAAACTGCCGAGAAAATTAAAAATTGCTTTTTCTTCAAGTGATAAAGATGATGCCAATGCAACACTTAACGATTTAGGATTTATGGCAGCGGTTGAAAATGGAAAACCGTATTTCAGAGTATTTCTTGCAGGAGGATTGGGAGGAAATCCGGGAGTATCTCTTCATTATGATAAATTAATTGAGCCGAAAGATGTTTTGTATCATGTGGAAGCAATGACACAGCTTTTTATTGCAGAGGGAGATTACCAAAATAAAGCAAAAGCAAGAACAAGATACATTCCAAGAAGAATGGGGGAAGAAGCTTTTATAGAGTGTTATGAAAAACATCTTGCAGAAGTAAAAGCCAAAGGAGGACTTGATGTGGATATTCCTGTGGTTTTATCGGAAACTCTTGAAAAATATTCTCACAGACTGCCTGAAGCTCCAAGTCTTCTTCATCAAAGACAGGATAATTTATACACAGTCGTTATTCATCCGATAAACGGACAGCTTTCGAAAAAATCTTTTGATGAAATAGTAAAATTTGCAGAAGAAGAAAATATCGGTGAGGTAAGATTAAGCATGACAGAAAGTATGTATGTAAGAAATCTTACAGAAGAACAAGCTGTAAAACTTTTGACTGTTACAAGCGATATAAGAATGAACTCAAAAGTTCAGCAGAGTGTAAGCTGTATAGGTATTCCTACATGTCAAATAGGAATAGAGCAAAGTCAGGCTCTTCTTACAGATATTTTAAAAAATCTTAAAGAAAACGGAACTCCTGATGTATATCTTCCTTCAATTCATATTTCAGGATGTCAGAACTCTTGCAGCAGACATCAGATAAATGAAATAGGATTTGCAGGCGGAAAGAAAAAAGTGGGAGATGTTCTTGAGGATGTATTTGATTTATATGTGGGAGGAATATTCAGCAGAGAAAAAACAGAACTTGGAAAAAAAGTTGGAACTGTTGCAATGAGAGAAATTCCTAAATTTATAAATGAACTTGCTGTTGAACTTAATAAAAATAATATGCCGTTCAGACAATATCTGACAGAAAAAAACACAGAATTTGAAAATCTTGTAAAACCATATTTGATTTAATTTTTAAGAAGCTGCTGTAAATTAATAATTTTTAATCATTAATTTGCAGCAGCTCTTCTTTTTTTTGGTAATTTTATTCTGATTGAATATAATTTTTTATTTTCACTCCGCTTTTTTTCTTCCACAAATACACTGCTGTTGTTATTGCAAACACAGTAAAATCTGCCAGAGGAGGAGTAAGCCACACTCCATAAATTCCGAATATTTTAGGATAAATCATAATTCCCAGAACAACAAAAAGGAAACTTCTTCCAAAAGAGATAAGATTTGAAAGAAGAGCTTTCTCCATTGACTGAAGATAAGATATATTTATAAAATTCACAGCAAGAAAAAACATTCCGCTTGTATAACAGATAAGACCTTTTGAAGAAATATCAATAAGTTCCGGGCTGTCTGTAAAAAGTTTCACAATATTTCTGCTCTGAAGATTTATCCCTATAATTATAAGGGCAGCTGTAACAAGAGCTGTTTTATGTCCCAGAGAGAATATTTTTTTAAGCCTTTTTTCTTCTTTGGCTCCGTAATTGAAACTTACAATCGGCTGTATTCCTTGAGAAAGTCCGTTGAAAGTCATTCTGAAAATATAAAATACATATACACACAAAATTACAGATGCATTCATTATACATGAACACATCTTACA
>UQXM01000084.1 GCA_900545035.1 uncultured Fusobacterium sp.
TCCAATTGAGCTACAAGTGCATTTAGCTATAAAAAAAAGGTAGAACTATCTACCTTTGAATTGTCAGTCTGGCGGTGAAGGAGAGATTTGAACTCTCGGTACCGGTTTAAGTCGGTACTCTCCCTTAGCAGGGGAGTGCATTAGGCCACTCTGCCACTTCACCACTGGCGGAGAGTTAGAGACTCGAACTCTAAAGCCTTACGGCGTCGGTTTTCAAGACCGATTCCTTACCAATTAGGATAACTCTCCACTCCAATAAGTTTATCATAACATGCTTTTTTTGTCAACATTTTCTGAAAATTTTTTTATTTTCTTCTTTAAATATTATTTTTACTGCTGTTGTTTGACAGAATTTATTTCATTTTTATAATTTTTGCAAAAAATAAAAAAAGCAAGATTAAATTTAATAAACTTGCTTTTTTTATTTCGACTAAAATTATTCAGCGTCAGCTGTTTTTAGTACTTGTTTTCCGTTGTAATCTCCACACTCTAAACAAACTCTATGAGGTCTTTTTGTAGCTCCGCATTTTTCACAAGTGATTAATGTAGAAGCTGCTAATCCATGGTGAGATCTTCTCATATTTTTTTTAGCTTTTGAAGTCTTTTTCTTAGGTACTGCCATCTTAGTTTCCCCTCCTCACAAATCTTATTTTAATTATTTATTTTTATATCTAACAACTGTGCCCATCTACTATCCATTCCGTCGTTACTGTATTTCTGTAAATAAGAATTATCTTTACATTCAGGAACGCAGGCAGGATACTGCGGCATTTCTAAAAACATCTCTTCTCTTACAAGTTCAGTTATATCTATTTCACCGTTGACAGCTTCAAAATAATCTTCTTCTGTCATTTCAGCTGCCTTTGAAAGTGTTTCAAGATATCTTTGATAATCCTCATGATCTAAAAATCTCGCCTGAAATTTTTTCTCTCCAAGGTCTATTGTAATATCTTCCAAACATCTCACGCACTGTGTCTTTATTCTGGCTGAATATTTTCCTTCTATAAAGTATTCATTATTTATTTTGTGAACAAATCCGTCCACACGAAGTTCTCCGTCTAACTCGACACCTTCTAAGCTGGAAACCGAAAAATTAAATTTTTTATTAATATCTCTGTCGATATCTGCCAATTTAATTTTCATAGATAGCCCCCTCATGTTATAATACCAAGATATTTTACACGGTTTATCCTATCTTGTCAAGTAATATTTATCACTATTATTAAATATGAAGATTTTATACATTGAAAAGGAATTCCATAAGATCTCCGTCCTGAACAACATAATCTTTTCCTTCAACTCTCATTACTCCCGCTTCCTGAGTTCCTTTCCATCCTGAATATTTTATGAAATCCTCGTAACTCGCAACTTTTGCTCTGATGAATCCTCTTTCAAAATCTGTGTGGATAACTCCTGCAGCTTTAGGAGCTGTATCTCCGATATTTATTGTCCAAGCTCTTACCTCTTTTACTCCTGCAGTAAAATATGTTTGAAGTCCAAGAAGTTTAAATCCGGCTCTTATAAGTCTGTTAAGCCCAGCTTCCTCCACACCAAGACTTTCTAAAAACTCTGCCTTGTCTGCTTCGTCCATCTCTTGAAGTTCCTCTTCCACTTTTGCAGAAACTATTACAACCTCTGAACCAATTTTTTCAGCATATTCTCTTACTTGCTCAACATAAGCATTTCCCTCTGCCAAATCATCTTCAGACACATTTGTTACAAATATCATAGGTTTTATTGTAAGAAGCTGATAAACTTTTATTATCTCTTTTTCTTCATCTGTAAGATCAAGTGTTTTCAAAAGTTTTTCCTCATTCAAATGAGCCTGACATTTTTCAAGAACAGGAACAAGTTTCATTACATCTTTATTTTTTGTAACCAAAAGCTTTTTATTTTTTTCAAGAGCTTTTTCGATAGTTTCCATATCTGCCAAAATAAGCTCTCCATTTATTACATTAATATCTCTTATAGGGTCTACTCCCCCGTTTACATGAACAACATTGTCATCATCAAAACATCTTACAACCTGACATATTGCTGCTGTTCCTCTTATATTTGAAAGGAATTTGTTGCCAAGTCCCTCACCTTTTGATGCTCCTGCAACAAGTCCTGCTATATCCACAAATTCTACTGTGGCGTTTACCACTCTCTGTGGATTTATTATTTTTGCCAATTCATCCATTCTCTTGTCAGGCACTGTTACCATTCCCACATTTGGTTCTATTGTACAGAAAGGATAGTTTGCAGCTTCTGCCGCCCCAGCCTTTGTTATTGCATTAAACAGAGTTGACTTTCCTACATTTGGAAGTCCCACTATTCCAATTCCAATCATTTATATGCCTCCTGAATTTTATTTTACTCTAAATTTTAACATATTTGATACTTTTTTTCAATTTTTTAAAATATTAATGACCCGATAAGCCCAAAAATTATCAGCGGGATATTGTAATGTAAAAATGTTGGCACACAAGTATCCCATATATGTTCATGCTGACCGTCTGCATTAAGTCCTGCCGTAGGTCCTAAAGTTGAATCTGAAGCCGGAGAACCAGCATCTCCCAAAGCTCCCGCAGCAGCTACAAGTATTGCAATTCCTGCCGGAGAAAACCCAAGACTCATAGCAAGAGGACAATATATTACAGCAAGAATAGGAATTGTCCCGAAAGATGTTCCTATTCCCAAAGTAACAAAAAGTCCCACTAAAAGCATTATAAATGCTCCAAGAATTTTATTTGTTCCGATTATTGAAATAACTCCCTGTACAAGCTCAGGCACAGCTCCTGTTTCTCTTATAACATTTCCGTATCCTGCCGCAACCAACATTACAAAAGCAATAAATCCCATAAGATGAAGTCCGCCGTCAAGAGTTTCATCAATATGCTTCCAAGGTATAACATTTGTTACCGCCATAAAAATAAGAGCTGATAATGCTCCCAAAGGAAGTGAACCTGTTTTCAGCTGGACAGCAAAAGCTATAACTGCTCCAATCATTGCAAAAAAATGTTTCTTTTCAAAAATAATATTTTCTTCTGAAGTTTTATCATTTTCATTCATTTTATATTCTCTTGGTTTTCTATAGCTGAAAAACACAGCTGTAAGGAGTCCCATAAACATTCCTGCTCCAAGAAGCCAGTTTACAGAAGATACTCCCTCAAGAGTCATAGGTACATTGTTTGCTGTCAGCTGATCTCTGACTATTGTCTGAAATATCAAACCAAATCCCACAGGCAAAACAATGTAAGGTGCTTTCAAGCCAAATGTAAGTGCACAGGCAACAGCTCTTCTGTCAATTTTCAGCTTATTCATAAGTGTCAGAAGAGGCGGAATAAGTATTGGAATAAAAGCTATATGCACAGGAATAAGGTTCTGCGACGAACAAGCTATAAGTGTCAAAATAAATATCAGCAGATATTTTTTATTCTTTACTATTTTTGAAATTTTTGCAGCTATAATTCCTGCAAGTCCTGAATTGTTTATAGCAACTGCAAGTGTTCCAAGAAGGATATAGCTTAAAGCTGTTTCTGAATTTCCTCCCATCCCTCCTATAAGTATACTCATTGTTTCTGCCATTCCCATTCCTGCCGCCGCTCCCGCAACAAGAGCAGAAATAAGAATTGCTATAATAACATTTAATTTTAAAAGACACAGTATCATCATTACTGTTACTGATAAAATCACCGGATTAAAAATCATAAATTATCATCCCCCAAAAAATTTTTACAAATTTAACAAATCCTTTTAATTCTATCATTAAATCACTATAAAAAGCAACTGATAAAACAATATATCCGAGATATAAAAGTTATGGTATAATAAGGAAGAAAATAATTATGAGGTGAAAATTTTATGAAATTAGCAGATTCTCACTGCCATATAAACGACAGCAAATTTGACGAAGACAGAGAAGAAGTCTTTAAAAGAGCTGAAAATGAGCTTGAATTTATCGTAAACATAGGAAATGATATCCCTACATCAGAAGAAAGTGTGGCATACAGCAAAAAATATTCTTTTGTTTATGCTGTTGTGGGAGTACACCCCACTGATATTTCCACATATTCCGATGAAGCAGAAAAAAGAATAGAAGAACTTTCATACAACGAAAAAATTGTGGCAATTGGAGAAATAGGACTTGACTATTACTGGATGGAAGATGAAAAAGATGTGCAGAAAGCCGGATTTATAAGACAGATGAAACTGGCACAAAGATTAGGAAAACCTGTGGTTATCCATTCAAGAGATGCTATGGAAGACACTATAAATATTTTAAATCAATTTCCTGATGTAAAAGGAGTGTTTCACTGTTACCCCGGTTCTTTCGAAAGTGCTTTAAATATTCCTGAGGGATATGTTTTCGGAATAGGAGGAGTTCTTACATTTAAAAACGCAAGAAAAACTGTGGAATTCATTGAAAAAATGGATATTTCAAGAATCGTTATTGAAACTGATTCACCTTATCTGACACCTGTTCCTTTCAGAGGAAAAAGAAACGAACCTGTATATGTAAAATATGTGGCTGAAAAAATTGCAGAAATAAAAAATATTCCTGTTGAAGAAGTGATAAGAATTACAACGGAAAATGCAAAAAGAATATATAATATAAAATAGGAAGTATTATGGAATTTTTAGGTATAGGAAACGATATCATAGAAATAAAAAGAATAGAAAAAGCTGTTTCAAAAGAAAGTTTTGTAAAAAAAGTCTACACTGAAAAAGAGATTGAAGCTATCCGTTCAAAAGGAAACAGAGCCGAATCCTATGCAGGAAGATTTGCAGCCAAAGAAGCCATTTCAAAAGCTTTGGGAACCGGAGTAAGAAATTTTGTTCTTACAGACATTGAAATTTTAAATAACGAAATGGGAAAACCTTATGTCATTTTTAAAAACGGTATATCTCATTTTAACAAAAAATATTTCACAGACATCGCAATTTCACACTGCCGTGAATATGCCGCTGCCACAGCAATAATATTTATAAAATAAATTTGGGAGAAAAAATGGATATTTTAGAATTGAAAAGAGAGTTCCAGACATACAAAGAAAAACTGGAAAGAATAAAACAGACTGCCAAAATCGAAGAAAGAGAAAATACTGTAAAGTCTCTTGAAGAAAAAACAACAGAAGAAGGATTTTGGAACGATAAAAAAGAAAGTCAGTCTATTATAAAAAAAATAAATGAAAATAAAGATTTGATTAATGAATACAAAATGATAGAAGAGATGTACCACGACGAAGAGGTATTAATTGAATTTGTTGATATGGGAGAAGAAGATTTTGCAGAAGAATTGGAAGAAAAGCATAAAAAACTTGCCCATGAAATAGATACTCTTGATGTCAAACTTCTTCTTGACGGAAAATATGACGGAAACAATGCCATCATCACAATCCACTCAGGAGCAGGAGGAACAGAGGCGTGCGACTGGGTTGATATGCTTTACAGAATGTACAGCAGATGGTTTGCACAAAAAGGATACAAAGTAAGTCAGATTGATTTTATGCCCGGAGATACTGTGGGAATAAAATCAATCACTCTTTTAGTTGAAGGAACAAGAGCATATGGGTATTTAAAAGGAGAAAAGGGAGTTCATAGACTTGTAAGAATATCACCTTTTGATGCTAATAAAAAAAGACATACATCATTTGCATCTGTTGATATAATGCCAGAAGTTGACGATACAGTAGAGATAACAATAGATTCAGGAGATTTAAGAATAGACACATATAGAGCTTCAGGAGCTGGAGGTCAGCACGTAAATATGACTGACTCAGCAGTTAGAATAACTCATATTCCAACGGGAGTAGTTGTAACTTGCCAAAGAGAAAGATCTCAGTTGAGTAATAGAGAGACAGCTATGAAACTTTTAAAATCAAAACTTTTAGAACTTGAGATGAAGAAAAAAGAGGAAGAATTGAAAAAAATTCAAGGAGAACAAAGTGATATAGGTTGGGGAAATCAAATTAGATCATATGTATTCCAACCTTATACAATGGTTAAGGATCATAGGACAGGAGTAGAGTCAGGAAACATAAGAGCTGTTATGGATGGAGACATTGACGACTTTATAAATGGATACCTGAGATGGTCAAAAAATAAAAACTAGTAAGTAATCTTGAAATTATTATCTATATGGATTATAATATAGGGTACAAATTACAAAAAAGGGAGAGATTATAATGGAAAGAAGAGTAAGAACAAGAATCGCGCCTTCTCCAACAGGAGATCCACACGTAGGAACAGCTTACATTGCGTTATTCAACTTAGCTTTTGCTTATAAAAATGGTGGAGACTTTATATTAAGAATAGAGGATACTGACCAAAATAGATACACAGAGGGATCAGAGCAAATGATATTCGATGCTTTAAAATGGCTAGGATTAGATTATGCAGAAGGTCCAGATGTAGGAGGACCAGTAGGACCTTATAGACAGTCAGAGAGATTCCACTTATATGGAGAGTACGCACATAAATTAGTTGAAAAAGGTGAAGCATATTACTGCTTCTGTACTCAGGATAGATTAGAAAAGTTAAGAGAAAGACAAAAAGCTATGGGAAAAGCTCCTGGATATGATGGTCATTGTAGATCTCTTTCTAAAGAGGAAATTGAGGCTAAGTTAGCAGCTGGTGAAGAGTATGTAATCAGACTTAAAATGCCTTATGAGGGAGAAACAATAATAAAAGATAGACTAAGAGGAGATATCGTTTTTGAAAATAATAAAATAGATGATCAAGTTTTATTAAAAGGCGATGGTTTCCCAACTTATCACTTAGCAAACGTTGTAGATGATTACTTAATGAATATTACTCATGTAATTAGAGCTGAAGAGTGGATTGCATCTACACCAAAACATATTCAATTATATAAAGCGTTTGGATGGCAGGAGCCAGAATTTATACATATGCCACTTCTTAGAAACTCTGATAGAACAAAGATATCTAAGAGAAAAAATCCGGTATCACTAAACTGGTATAGGGAAGAGGGATACTTAAAAGAGGGTATCGTAAACTTCTTAGGATTAATGGGATATTCATTTGGAGAAAATAAAGAAATATTTACACTTCAAGAGTTTAAAGATAACTTTGATATAGACAAAGTATCTTTAGGAGGACCTGTATTTGACTTAGTTAAATTAGGTTGGGTAAATAATCAACATATGAGAATGAAAGATTTAAAAGAGTTAACAGAATTAGCTGTTCCATTCTTTAGAAATGCAGGATTAATTGGTGAAGAGTTAACAGAGAAAGAGTTTGATACTTTATCTAGAGTAGTTGATATCTTAAGAGAGGGAGCTCAAACTATAAAGGAAATTGTAGATCAATCAGAAGTTTATTTTAAAGATGAGTATACTTTACCAGTTGTAACTGAGGAAACAGATAAAAAAGAAGTAAAAGGAATTGAAAGACTTTATACAGTTATTCAAGATGAAACTGGAAAGAAATCAATAAACCTATTCCAAGAGAAAATAGCGGCATGTGATGAGGCTATTTCTATTGATAGAGCTAAAGAGTTATTAAAAGAAACTTTAGACGAAGTTGGAGAGGGACCAGGAAAGGTATACATGCCTTTAAGAGCAGTACTAACAGGACTTCCAAAAGGTGCAGACCTTTACAACCTAGTTTCTATTATTGGTAGAGATAGAACTTTAGCAAGAATAGAGAGAATGAAAAAATTATATAACATTTAATGAATAGTGGAGTTTTTTAACTCCACTTTTTTTAGCAAAAAATAAAAGAAAAATACAAATAAAAAGTAATTAGTAATATAGTTATTTATAAATACTGAAAATATAGGAGGGCATTATGAAAAATCATATTTTACTTGGCA
>UQXM01000085.1 GCA_900545035.1 uncultured Fusobacterium sp.
AGTTGAAACAACAATTTCTTACAGAATGGATTCAACAGGAGAAAATATTTTCACAGGTTCTATGACTTACAAATTCTAAAAAATTTTTCATAATAATTTCTCAAAAAAGTGCAGTATACAGCTGCACTTTTTTCGTTGATATAATTGAGAAAAATACAAATCAAAAAACGATTGACATTAAAACAGTCTGCATGATAATATACAAGAGTAGACAACAAATTAGACAATACAAAATTTAATTAGACATCTAAATACAAACAGGAGGAATGAAGTTATGAAATATGCAGAGGAAGGTTTACAATATCACATAGGATTAAGACAGGGAGATGTAGGAAAATATGTTATTTTACCTGGAGACCCAAAGCGTTGCGAAAAAATAGCAAGACATTTTGAAGATGCAAAACTTGTTGCAGACAGCAGAGAATATGTTACTTATACAGGATATCTTGACGGAGTAAAAGTAAGTGTTACTTCAACAGGAATCGGAGGACCTTCAGCTTCAATAGCTCTTGAAGAACTTGTGAGATGCGGAGCAGATACATTTTTAAGAGTAGGAACTTGCGGAGGAATGCAGACAGAGATAATGGGAGGAGATATTGTGATTGCAACCGGTGCAATCAGAATGGAAGGAACAAGTAAAGAGTATGCACCGATAGAATTTCCTGCTGTTGCAGATTTAGATATTACAAATGCTCTTATAAAAGCGGCAAAATCTTTGAACGAAACTTATCATGTGGGAGTTGTTCAATGTAAAGATGCTTTCTACGGACAGCATGAACCATCAACAAAACCTGTAAGTTATGAGCTTGAAAATAAATGGGAAGCTTGGAAAAGACTTGGATGCAAAGCTTCTGAAATGGAATCGGCAGCTTTATTTATAGTAGGGAGCTATTTAAATGTTCGTGTAGGTTCATCATTCTTGGTTGTGGCAAATCAGGAGAGAGAAAAACTTGGATTGGAAAATCCTGTTGTTCATAACACAGAGGCAGCAATCAAAGTAACTGTTGAAGCAATCCGTAACTTAATAAAAGCAGACAAAGAGTCTGGAAAATAAAATTATCCCAATAAATGACAGGAGAGATAAAAATAGATGAGAGTTATAATTAATATTTTAGGAATAGCGGTAATTCTTTTGGCAATGTTTCTGATTTCAAAAGACAGAAAATCAGTAAGAAAAAGTATAGTTATAAAAGCTGTGGCAGTTCAGTTTGTGATAGCTTTCTTACTTGTAAAATTTCCTTTGGGAAGAGTTGTTGTGTCAAAAGTTTCTGATGTGGTTACAAGAGTTCTTGATTACGGAAAAGACGGAATATCTTTTGTGTTCGGAAGCCTTGGATTTGCAGGAGCACCAACAGGATTTATTTTTGCGACACAAGTACTTGGAAATATAGTTTTCCTTTCTTCTCTTGTGGGAGCATTATATTATCTTGGAATTTTAGGATTTATAGTTAAAGTGATAGGAAAAGGTGTGGGAAAAATTTTGGGAACTTCTCAAGTTGAAAGTTTCGTTGCTGTTGCAAATATGTTTTTAGGACAGACAGAAAGCCCTATTCTTATCAGCAAATATCTTGGAATGATGACAGAGAGTGAAATTATGGTTGTTCTTGTTTCGGGAATGGGAAGTATGTCTGCAACAATTATCGGAGGATATGTTGCATTGGGAATTCCTATGGAATATCTTTTGATTGCAAGCACACTTGTACCTTTCGGAAGTATTGCCGTATCAAAAATAATCTATCCTGAAATAGAAATTGCAAGAGAAATAGAAGATGTAAGAATGGACAACAAAGGTGGAAATGAAAATCTTATCAGTGCTGTAACTGAGGGAGCTATGAACGGAATGAATTCTGCAATGGCAATAGGAGCTTCTCTTATAGCCATAATCGGACTGGTTGCTCTTGTAAACGGTATCCTTGGAGGAATTGGAGGATATGTGGGAATGGAAACACTTAGTCTTGAAAAAATATTTTCTTATGTATTTTCGCCTTTAGGGTTTATAATGGGGTTATCAGGGGAAGATGTGCTTCTTGCAGGACAGCTTCTTGGAAGCAAACTTGTTTTGAATGAGTTTGTGGCATTTCAACAGCTTGGACAGGTAATTCAAAATCTTGAATACAGAACAGCTCTTATTCTTTCAATATCTCTGGCAGGATTTGCAAATATTTCAAGCATGGGAATATGTATAGCAGGTATTGCAGCTCTTTGTCCCGAAAAAAGAGGAGTACTTTCAAGACTTGTTTTCAAAGCAATGATAGGAGGATTTGTTGTAAGCGTACTTAGTGCTATGATAGTCGGGCTTATCACAATGTTCTAATAAAATAAAAAGGAGTTTTCCCATGAAGAAAAAAATCATTTTATATTTAACGGCAGCTGTTATGATTTTATTGAATACAGTTATTTTTGCTGAAAAAGAAACAAGAGATATACAGATACTTGCAACAAGTGATTTACACGGAAAATTTTATCCTTATGATTATGCAGTGAATGAAGAAAGCAGAAGCGGAAGTCTTGTGCAGATTGCTTCTGCTGTAAAAAAATACAGAACAAAAGACACTGTTATAATTGATGTGGGGGATACTGTTCAAGACAATTATTCCGAATTGTTTTTTAAAGAAAAGCTTCACCCAATGATGCTGGCAATGAATGAAATAGGCTATGATATATGGGCTTTGGGAAACCATGAATTTAATTTTGGCGTTGATAATCTCAAAAATATTATGAAACAATCAAAAGCAGTTGTTCTTATGGGAAATGTATATAATCCTGACGGTAGCAGAATGGCAGAAGGATATACAATTATTGAGAAAGATGGAGTAAAAATCGGAATAATAGGAATGGTTACTCCAAATATAGTTAAATGGGACAGTGTAAATTTAAAAGGATATAAAGTTACAGATCCTGTTGAAGAAACTAAAAAAATTGTAAAAGATATAAGAAATAAGGTAGATATTCTTATAGCAGCTGAGCATATGGGAGAAGAAAATGAATATGATGTGGCAAATTCAGGAGTAAATGATTTGGCAGAAGCTTGTCCCGAACTGGATTTAATTATTGCTGCTCATGAACATAAGCTTGTGGAAGAAGCATATGTAAACGGTGTTTTGATAGTTGAAAATAAAAACAGTGCTGCAACAATGTCAAAAATAAATATTATTTTAGAAAAAGAAAACGGAAAGTATAAAATTTCTGACAGAAAAGCTGAAAGTATAAAAATATCTGAATATGAACCGGATAAAGATTTGGCAGAAAAACTTGCACCTTACAATAAAAAAGCTCAAGATGAAGCAAATATAATTATAGGAGAACTGACAGGAGGAAATCTTGTTCCTAAAAATGAGATTGCGGAAATTCCTCAGGCTCAGATACAGGCAACATCACTTATAGATTTTATAAATGAAGTGCAGATGTATTACACAGGGGCAGATGTGTCAGCAGCAGCTCTTTTTAATGTTGATGCAGATTTGAAAGCGGGAAAAATAAAGAAAAGTGATACGGCTTTGATTTATAAATATGGAAATACTCTGTATAAAATGGAAATGACAGGAAAACAGCTGAAAAAATATATGGAATGGTCAGCTGCTTATTACAACAAGTATAACAAAGGTGATTTGACAATATCTTTTAATGAAAATATCAGAGGCTTTAATTATGATATGTTTTCAGGAGTAGATTACAAAATAGATATTTCAAAAGAAGCGGGGCAAAGAATAAAAGATTTGAAATGGAGCAATACAGGAAAAGAGATAAAAGATGACGATATTTTTATAATTGCTGTAAATAATTATCGTGCAAATACTCATCTGCTGACATACGGAGAAATTTTTGAAGAGGGAGAAGAACTTCCGAAAGTTTTGGAGATAGATGTTAAAGGAAATATAGGCGGAGTGAGAGAGCTTATAGGCGATTATATAAAAAATGTAAAAAAAGGAAAAATAGAGCCGAGCAATCCTCAAAACTGGAAAATAATCGGAAACGACTGGGATAAAAATAAACATGAAAAAGCTGTACAGACGATAAAAGACGGAAAAATTCAAATTCCAAAATCAGCTGACGGAAGAACTCCAAATGTAAAATCTGTAACAGAAAATGATTTAAAATAGGAGGAGAGAAAATGGAAAAATACAATGAGCTTTTAAAGTATGCTTATGAAGCAATGGATAATGCTTATGCTCCGTATTCAAATTTTCATGTTGGGGCATGTGTAAAAACAAAAGACGGAAAATATCACAAGGGAGCAAATATAGAAAATGCTTCTTACGGATTGACTAACTGTGCAGAAAGAAGTGCTTTGTTCCATGTATATTCATTGGGATACAGACAAGACGATATTGAATGTATGGCAATAGTGGGACAGGGAAATACTCTTATTACTCCTTGCGGAGCATGCAGACAGGTTATGGTTGAGCTGCTGAAAAAAGATACTCCTGTTGTTCTTGGAACAGGAGAAAAAGTTCTTGTTACAAATATGGAAGAGTTAATGCCGATGGCATTTACAAGCGACGATTTATAATTTAAAAACGAGGAGGTAAAACTATGCCTACACCACACAATCAGGCTAAAGTTGGAGAAATTGCAAAAAATGTATTAATGCCGGGAGACCCTTTGAGAGCAAAATTTATAGCAGAAACATTTTTAACAAATGTGAAACTTGTAAATTCTGTAAGAAATATGTTGGCGTTTACAGGAGAATATAAAGGAAAAGAAATAACGGTAATGGCTTCGGGAATGGGTATGCCTTCAATAGGAATTTACTCTTATGAACTTTATTCACAATATGGAGTAGAAAATATAGTTCGTGTTGGTTCGGCAGGAGCTTATTCTGAAAAACTGGATTTATTTGATGTCGTTTTGGCAGAAAGTGCTTGGAGCGAATCATCTTTTGCAAAAACACAGAACGGATATGACAAAGATGTAACTTATCCTGACGGTGAGCTGAATGAAAAAATAATTAAAACAGCTGAAAAATTAAATATTCCTCTTCATGTGGACAGAATACATTCAAGTGATGTTTTCTATACAGAGAGCAATGTTGATGGATATAAAGAAATCAGAGAAAAACATGGATGCAGTTGTGTTGAGATGGAAAGTTTTGCACTTTTCCATAATGCAAAAGTTCTTGGAAAAAAAGCAGCTTGTCTTCTGACAATATCAGACAGCTTTACATCAGAGAAGAAAGCAACACCTGAAGAAAGACAGACAGCTTTCATCAATATGATGAAAATTGCCCTTGAAACTTTCTGCTAATTATTTAAAGAAGGAGGGCAGAAGAAATGAAAAAATATAAAAGAATATTTACAATAGTTGTGGATTCTTTGGGAATAGGAGCGATGGACGACTCAGAAAAATTTGGAGATATAGGTGTCGATACATTGGGACATATTGCTGAATCTGTAGAAAAATTAAATATTCCCAATTTACAAAAACTTGGAATGGCTAATCTTCATCCGATGAAAAATGTTGAATCTGTAAAAAAACCTCTTGGATATTTTATGGAAATGAACGAAACAAGTGTGGGAAAAGATACTATGACAGGACATTGGGAGATGATGGGGCTTAATATAGACAAGCCTTTTCAGACATTTACAGATACAGGTTTTCCAAAAGAACTTATAGAAGAACTTGAAAAAAGAACAGGGCATAAGGTAATCGGGAACAAAAGTGCCAGCGGTACGGAAATTTTAGATGAACTGGCTGAAGAAGAAATAGCAACAGGAAATATGATTGTGTATACTTCTGCCGACTCTGTTCTGCAAATCTGTGGGAATGAAGAAACTTTCGGGCTTGATGAACTTTACAGATGCTGTGAAATTGCAAGAGAGCTTACACTGAGAGATGAATGGAAAGTTGGAAGAGTTATTGCAAGACCATATGTTGGAAAGAAAAAAGGAGAGTTTAAAAGAACGGCAAACAGACACGATTATGCTTTGAAACCTTACAGAAGAACAGTTTTGAATGTTTTGAAAGACAATGGTTTCGATGTTATTTCAGTTGGAAAAATAAATGATATTTTCGATACAGAAGGAATAACAGAGGCTCATAAATCAAAAAGCTCTGTTCATGGAATGGAACAAACAACAGAGATTGCGGGAAAAGATTTTACAGGTCTTTGCTATGTAAATCTTGTGGACTTTGACGCTCTTTGGGGGCACAGAAGAAATCCTAAAGGTTATGCAGAAGAACTGGAAAAATTTGATGTAAATTTGGGAAAACTTTTGGAAAAATTAAAAGATGATGACCTTTTGATAATAACAGCAGACCACGGAAATGATCCTACATATACAGGAACAGACCATACGAGAGAAAGAGTGCCGTTTATAGCTTATTCTCCGTCAATGAAAGGAAATGGACAACTTGAAAGAGCTTCAACTTTTGCTGTAATTGGTGCAACTATAGCTGATAACTTTGATGTAAAAATGCCGGAAAATACAATCGGAACTTCGGTTCTTGATAAATTAAATTAAAATTTTTTAAATCTATGAGGAGATATTAATTATGGACAGAGATAAAATATTTTCAGCTGTTGACCATACTCTTTTGGGGCAGACAGCAACTTGGGCAGAAATAAAAGAAATTCTTGATGATGCTGTGAAGTACAAAACAGCTTCTGCATGTATCCCTGCTTCTTATGTGAAACAAGCCAAAGAGTATGTTGGGGATAAACTTCCAATCTGTACAGTGATAGGTTTTCCTAACGGGTACAGCACAACAGCAGTAAAAGTGTTTGAAACAAAAGATGCCATAGCAAACGGAGCAGAAGAGATTGATATGGTAATAAACATTGGACTTTTAAAAGATAAAAAATATGATTTGGTGGAAGATGAAATAAGACAAATCCACGAAGCCTGCAATGGAAAAATTTTAAAAGTTATAATCGAAACTTGTTTTTTAACTGAAGAAGAAAAAATAAAAATGTGTGAAATAGTTACAAATTCAGGAGCAGAATATATAAAAACATCAACAGGATTTTCAACAGGAGGAGCGACTTTCGATGATGTGGCTCTTATGAAAGCATATGTTGGAAAAAATGTTAAAATAAAAGCTGCAGGGGGAATTTCTTCTTTTGACGATGCAGAAAAATTTATGGAACTTGGTGCTGAAAGACTTGGAACAAGCAGACTTGTAAAAATTGCAAAAGCAGGAGCTCCTGTAAACGATAATTCTTATTAAGAAATTCATGTTCTAATCTGTTGACAACTTAAAACAAAAAATATATACTCATACCATAAGAGAATAACACAGCGAAATGGAGGTTTAAGTATGTATTACAGTGCTTTTATTGAAATGGAAAATAGTTCGGATGTAAAAAAATGGCTGAATTTTGAAAATAAGGAAGAAATATACGATAAGGTATGCACTCCATTCTCGGAAAAAGATGAGTTTGAATTTAACGGAGAAAAAATAAAAAAAGAGAATGTGAAAAAAATACTTATTGTACAAACAGCTGTAAAACAGCTTGGTGATTACAAACTTGTTGAAAGATTTATAAGAGAAACACAAGTTTACGGAGAGAAATTTGTAAACGAAAAATATCCTGGATTTTATGTAAAGGATATCACAGAAGAGATTTTAAAGAAATAATGATGGGTTAAAAATAGTACGATGGGTAATCGTGCTATTTTTTATAGTGTGACTATATTCTGTTTTTATTGTTTTATATTGACCTTTAAAGAATACAGTATTATAATAATACTATATTCTTTAAAAGGAGGGCTTATGTTTTTTTTTAATGATA
>UQXM01000086.1 GCA_900545035.1 uncultured Fusobacterium sp.
CATTTTAAAATTTCTGTATCATTTACATTAGTGGAAGCAAGATAAATCTTCCCTTTTAAGGCATTAATAATAATTTTAGTATAAGTTCCTTCTGCTAAATTAGTTGCTCCAAAATAATTAGAAAAACTAATAATATTAATATCATTTCTACCTCTTTTTTCTAACAGAATTTTAATAAAATAAGCAGAACTTAATTCTGGTGAAACTAAAACAATTGTTTTCAATTTTTTTAGTGAGGTAAATTGGATATTTTCCAATAAGTCAGAGTAAGCATCACAAGGAGTTGCTAAAATAAAAGTTTCCCATTCATCTAATATTTCTTTATAGTTTTGAATAATAGGTTTTACTTCAGTATTCCCATAAGCAATTAGTGGTAATTCAGTTTTAACTTTCCCTTCTAAAATGAATTGTTCTTTTTTCAATTCTTCATAGAATTTTTGAGCTTTTAAACTATCTCTAATTTTTAAACCAACTTTATTAGAACCTTGTTTTCTTAAAGTTAGATATAAATGAAGAGCAACTGGACCATTTCCAAAAATTAACACATTATTAATATTATTATTTTCCATAGCTCACTCCTTTTCTAATAGAAGAGTATCATAAATAAAATCTCTATCTCTAATAACTGTTTTTATAAAAGTTTTTATTTCTTTTTGATATATTGGATAATTGAACAATTCCTTTAATTCATTCCCATAACGTAAAATTAGTTTAGTTGTAGCAGGAATAGTACTACGAATATTTTCTAAAATTTCACATTTTAAAGGAACTAAAGAAGCAATAATAATATGTGAATATTTATTTAAAGGTAAAGAAAATAGGTCATCTTCAAATATAATATTAGGAAATCCTAATTTTATGGCTACTTTTTTTGATAAGTCTAAAGCTTCCTTATCAATATCTACACAAGTAATCTCAGCTCCTGTTTCTTTTATAATAGTGAATGCAGTAATAGGCATAGATCCAGATCCTACAAACAAAATACGATCTTGTGAAGTCATTTTATAATCATGGATTTCTTGTTTTACAGTAAGTTTTAGTTCTTCTCCATATTGAAAACAACTATTAGCATCTTCTAATATCTTTCTAGCTTCTTCTTTTTCAATAATACCAAGTATTTTAGTAGATAAATCTCTAATTGATATAACATATGTTCTAATATCTTTATTTTCAGCAACTTGAAAAAAAGCTAAATGATTATCTTTCTTTATAATAAAAGAACATAATTCATCTATATTAGTTTTAAGCAGTTCAAAATTCTCCTCCATTTTTGTATTTTCATATAATTTTAGAGATTCTTTCAGTTTAAATTCTAATACTTTTAAATCAAATAATAATGATTTTGACATATTTATCCCCTCCTTATTTGTCAATTTTTTATCAAGATAAACTCAATGTTCACAGCACTTAAATTTTTTTATTTTTCACAAATAATCGCTTAATTATGAAGATTATTGCCTTTTATTTTAAATTTTTACATAACAAAATTGAACGTCTCTTTTATTTTTAGATATGAAGGCTTATTTCTCAAAAATTTTATGGATACTAACATCCTATTTCTATCTGGTTCTTTAACCTAAATTCCTTCGTTCTGTATCTCCATAATTTGAGTGTCTTTTTGCTCCTTTGCTGAGTTCTTACTCTAATGGTATGAATATTAGACTTCTGCTCTTATTTGTTTTTTATGTTTATTTTAAATTTAAGCATTTTTCAATGAACGTTTACCTTAAATTTAATTTTTTTAGCTTTTTTAAGCTGCTACAGGTCTTTTTATATCATGTAACATCTTAGTTTCATCATATTTAATTCCTTTTGATAAAATTGTAAAAAATATCCTAATCATTTTACAGCAAATAGCTGTAAGTGCTTGTTTTTTCTTTAGAGGATTATCTTTACGTTCTATGTAGTAATTATATATTGATGAAAACTCTTTATTAAAACCGATTAATGGAATAGTTGCTCTAAACAAAATAGTTCTTAATTTTTTTCTTCCTCTTTTACTTATTCTGGTTAAACCTTTATGTTTACCTGAACTATTTTCTTTAAGAGCTAATCCAGCATATTTTTGTACTTGTTTAGCAGATTTAAAACGTCTTATATCCCCTACTTCAGCAACAAAAGATATAGCTGTTGCTATTCCAATTCCTTTTATTTCTGCGATTTCCTTTATCATAGGAATTTTCTCGCATAATTTATTTAACTCTTCTGTTATTGAGTTCAATTGATTTTGCTTATATTCATAATCTTCAATTAAAAGTTTTATTTCAAATCTGGCTGAAGAAGTTATATTTTTACACCCAATACTTTTTTTAGCAGCTTCTTCCAGTTTTTTCGCTTTATCCAAACCAACTGCTCTAAGTTTAGTTTGTTTCCAACGCTCAACTATTCCTTCACTTCCTAATTCTACAATATCTTTTGGTAAAGGTGTTTCTTTTAAAAGTAAAAAACCACTTTTAGAATCTATTGAAGAATATATATTTTCATATTCAGGAAAATATATACTTAACCATCTATGAATTTTATTTTTAATTGAAATTATTTGTTGTGTTATATCATTTTTTAATTTATCAGCTACTCTTAATTCTCCATAAATTCCTTCAGGAATATATGGAAAACTATATCTACCATCAATTACCAATTTAGCAATTATTTTAGGATCTTTTGAATCATTTTTAGTTTGTAAATTATCATCTAACTCCTTACTTTGTTTAACATGATAAGGATTAACTATTGCAATAGTGATATTATTTTCTTTTAATAATTCACCTAAAGAAAACCAGTAGTGTCCTGTAGGCTCTAATCCTGCGATTACTTTACTCTTATTATATTTACAGCATAAATCATTAACCCACAAAACAAAACTTTGAAATCCTTCAAAAGAATTTTTAAACTTAAATACTTTAGAAAGTTCTAAGCCACTCCAATCAAAAGCTCTCGCATAATGAGTATTACTTCCTACATCAATACCAAGCACTAAAGTTCCTTCTGTTACTTGACTAATTTTAAAATTTTGGTTACAATTCATTTGGATACCTCCTTGTAGATATTTTTAAAGATTGAACTACTTTAATTTTACATTGAGGTATCTTTTTTTGTTACTATTTTTTTATTATACAGGAATGCTCCCTTTTTCTTTTAAAATTTTAATAAATATTAAACTTTTTTTTGTAACCAAATTCCTTTTTGAATTCTATACTGTGCTAATAACATTTTTAAAAATTCATCACTAAAAAAAGCTATCCAAATTCCTACTAATCCAAATTTCCAAATAAAAGCAAAAATATATGCTAAACAAGGGCGTAATATTGCACTAATAAATAAAGAATAAATTGCAATAAAACGATTATCTCCTGCCCCTCGCAATACTCCAGCTGTTACCTGTGCCTGTGTTTGAGGAATAATTAATAAAGAAATAATCATCATAACACTACTTCCTAATAATATTACTCGCTCATCTGAAATCATTAGAGAAAAAATAGAATTTTTTAACAGATAAAAAATAATCCCTACAAAAATAGAAATCCACAAACCTGAATATTGTGCAGCTCTCATATATAGAATAGCCAAGTCTTTCCTTTTTTCTCCTAATTTTCTTCCTGTAAAAGAAGCACTAGCAGCACTCATTCCAACTCCAAAATAATAATATAAATCCCATAAAAGAATACAATAGTGATGTGTTCCCATTGCAACTGTCCCAAGACTTGCTATCATTCTAGCAAAAATAAACAAACCTATTCTTTCAAAAATATGTTCTAAGAAAGAGTTTGTCCCAATTTCTTGAAGTGGAGCTAATACTTTTTTAGTAAAATGATAGCTTCCTTTTTTTAGAATATTGATTCCATAATCACCTTTTGTAACAGAATATAAAAGTATAATAAAAATAACTGCATTTCCAATAACAGTAGCAATAGCAGCTCCTTGTATTCCCATTTCAGGAAATCCATATTTTCCAAAAATTAAAAGATAATTTAAAAGCACATTTAAAGCATTTCCAATCATTCCTGATATTAAAACTATTTTTGTGTTTCCAACTCCAATTTGTGCAGAGCTTAATACAACACATAGAGCCTTAAAAAAAACAGAAAGTGCAATATATTGAAAATAAATACTTGCATATTCTATATAATCTTCATTAGCTCCTGCAAATGAAACAATATTTTTAGAAAAAATAAAACTCAAACACACAAAAAGAAAATATAAAAGTCCTAATAATAAAAGAGATTGCTTAATACAACTGTTTATTCCTTCTTCATCTCCTTCGCCTTTTCTCCTTGCTACAATTGCAGTTATTGCAACACCTGCTGCACTAACAATCATTTGTAAAATCATTTTTGGTTGACTTACAATACCAACTGCTGCTGCTTTTTCTATACCTAACATTCCTACCATAATTAAATCAGCAAGTAACATTAAGTTTAGTAAAACTCCCTCTATTGCAGCTGGAAATGCTACTTTCCAATATTCTTTATTTATTGTTTTTTTATCTGGGATCTCTTGTTCTGTTTTTTCTTGTTTTAATAAAACAGATGAAGAGAAAAACTGTATTAATGAAATCATAATCTCCACCTCTATTCATTAATAGTAGAAATTGGTGTTACTGTAATATATCCTTTTTCACTACGGCTAACATCCAATTTTACTTCATATACTTTTTCTAATAGTTCTGGTCTAATAACTTCTTGGACTGTTCCTTGTTTCATAGAATATCCTTCATGAAGTAACAATAATTGATCACTATATCTAGTTGCTAATGCAATATCATGTAATACAAGTATTGTAATAGCATTTGTTTTCTTTGTATAATTTCTTGCAATTTCCATTACTTGTAACTGATGTTTTAAATCTAAAGCACTTGTTGGTTCATCTAAAAGCAGTACTTTTGGAGCAGATACTAGAGCTTGTGCCATAATAACCATTTGCTTTTGTCCTCCACTTAAACTAGAAAACTTAGTATAACTCAAAGGAGTTAAATGCAATTCTTCTAAAATTTGAGCAACTGCATCTAAATGTACTTTTTCTACTTTCCATGTTAAATCTT
This sequence comes from uncultured Fusobacterium sp., assembly GCA_900545035.1. Taxonomy (GTDB): domain Bacteria; phylum Fusobacteriota; class Fusobacteriia; order Fusobacteriales; family Fusobacteriaceae; genus Fusobacterium_B. The sequence goes on from UQXM01000086.1 coordinate 5,039, forward strand.
TTACTCTTCCTAAAAGTACCATTTCAAAAACGGTTAAATTTACTATATTGACTGACATTTGAGGAACATAGGTAATACTTTCTCTAAATGTTTTTACTTCCGAATCCTGTATAATTTTAATTTCACCATGATGACTAATTAATTTTGCAATTGCTTTTAAAATAGTTGTTTTTCCTGTTCCATTAGGTCCGATAAGAGAAATTACATCTCCTCCATTAAAAACACAACTAACATCTTTTATTACCTCTTTTTTTCCATAATTGACTGCAATATTTTTAATTTCTAACTGTAACATATTAAACACCTTTCCTTATAATTAAAAATACTAAGAATGGAACTCCTACTAAAGATGTAACAATTCCAATTGGAATAATTATTCCTGGAATTATAAGTTTTGCTAAAATAGAAGCAAATGTAATTAGAAGAACTCCAAATAAAGAAGCCATTGGAGCTAAATATCTTTGATCTTCTCCTGCAAAATATCTTGCAAAATGGGGTGCTACTAAGCCTATGAAGCCAATAGTTCCAACAAAAGCAACTGCTCCTGCTGTAAGTAAAGAACTTATTAAAAATACATGCAATCTAACTCTATCTGTATCAATTCCTAAACTTTTTGCTCTTTCTTCTCCTGCAGACAATGCTGTTAACTTCCAAGCATAACGTGAAAGTAATAAAGCACACAAAATGAAAATAAAACCACTTGCAAATACTCCTACCCAAGTAGCTTTTAATAAACTACCAAACATCCAATAGACAATTTGTCCTGCTACTTCTGGTGTAGAACGAAATTGAACCAAAGATAACAGCGCTTGGAAAAAGAAATGTGTTACAATTCCAAAAAGTACCATAGATTGAGCACGCATTCCTTTTACTTTTCCTAAAAAATAAATTGCCATAGTTCCTGTCAATGTCATCATAAATGCCATAAAAGGTGCATTTACCCAAGGTATATTTTTAAAAGGGAAACCTGAAATAAATGCAATAGCTGCCCCAAATCCTGCTGCTGAAGATACTCCTAACGTATAAGGACTTGCTAAAGGATTTGCTAAAATTGTTTGCATTTGTGTTCCTGCTAGTCCTAAAGAAGCTCCGACTGTTAAACAGATTAAAGTCATAGGTAATCTTATATTCCAAATAATAGAAGTTTCTATACTTTTTACCCCAGGACCTTGCCACAATACTACAATAATATCTTTTAAACTCATTCCAGAAGAACCAATAAATAAATCAAATAATAATGCAATTAAAATAGCAATTAATGTAAATAAAGAAGTTAATCTTCTTTTCTGATTTATCTTCCTATACATTTCTTCTCCTGTTAATTTATGTTCCATTCTATCCTCCTCCTTTAGAGAAAAAGGACTGTTACATTAAATAAATTTGTAATAGTCCTTTCTCTTTTATATTTTACTTCAATGTTAGCTTTTTATTTTACTTGATATTGTGTCATAAATGTTCCATTAGGTTTAACTGGAAGATACTCTCCATAAAATTCTTCTAAATTTTTAACAGGATCTATATCTTGGAATAAATCAGGGTATAAAGATTTAGCAATATATTGAACATAGACATAGTCATAAATGCTTCTTAATCCACCATGATCCACTGCAAAAACTTGTCCATTTTTTACTGCATCTAGTTTATCCCAACCAGCTCTTTCAAGATATGGCTTTATTCTTGCCCAAGTTTCTTCTGGATTTACATTAAATCCTATTAAAATTCTATCTCCTGCATCATTAAACCAACGCGAACCAGCTAACAATATCATTTCAGGATTAGAAGATAAAATAAATTCAGGATCTAAAGGTCCATAACTTTCAACTTTTCCTTCTGCAATATTATTTCCTCCTGCTGATTTTGCTAAACTTCCCCATAAATAATCTCCATAACTATTACCTATCTCTTTTGGTCCTAAATTTCCTAATTCTATATAAACACGTTTTTTAGGATCAACTTTTGCAACTCTTTCTTCTACTTCTTTTATTGCTTTTTCATAATTTAAAGCTAATTTTTCTGCTCTTTCTTGATTTCCAGTTATCATTCCTAAGATTCTTGTACTTTGCATATGTTTTTCTAAAGTTTGTGAATTATAATCTATTACAACTACTTTAATTCCAGAATCTTCTAACTTTTTGATATTTTCTGCTAAGGTTTCATATTGAAATGGGGCTAAAATAGCAACTTCAGGTCTTGAATTTAATAAAGTTTCCATACTAAAAGAAGCTTTATAGATAGAACCTGTATCTATCATATCTTTAATAGAAGGCATTTGTTCTTCATAAGCCTTATATTGTCCTGTAAAAAAATCTACCCATTCTGCTTTTGAAATACTAACAACTTTACTAAAATCTTTAGCAACAGCTAAGTAAGATTCTTCATAAAATCCTAAAAAAATATCAGCTGGTTTATCTAAAGTAACCTCTCTTCCTGCTAAATCTATAAAAGTAATTTTTTCTGCTGTATCATTTACAACTTCTTCTGTTTCCTTTTTTTCTCCACAACTAATGAATAAAAAAGAAAAACATAGAACTATAAAAATACTTTTAAGTATTGTTTTTAATCTCATAACACTCCTCCTAATTTTTTTGTTCTATTATAATCTACCTTTATATTATATACAATAATTTTGATTTTGTAAAGATTAAATTATCAAA
>UQXM01000087.1 GCA_900545035.1 uncultured Fusobacterium sp.
GGGAATCAAAAGGTACTGGCTGCTTATGTCACTGGCACATTTCATGTGTGCAGTAAAAAATTTTTGAGGAGGTATTAGCTTATGGAACCAGTTTTGGTTTTCGGTCATAAAAATCCGGACACAGATTCTATATGTTCAACTATTGCCACTGCTTATTTAAAAAATGCCTGCGGAGTGGAAGCTGTTCCTTACAGGCTTGGAAAAATAAATAAAGAAACTGCTTTTGTACTTAACAAATTTGGGATAAAAGTTCCCGAACTTCTTACAACTGTAAGTGCACAGATATCAGATCTTACTCGTGTAAAAAAAGAAGTTATCAATATAGACGATTCTATTCAGGAAGCTCTTGATCTTATGACAAAAGAAAATTTCTCAAGTTTTCCTGTTGTGGATGAAAACAGACATTTGAAAAATATGATTCATATTTCCGATATTGCAAATACATTTTTGAAAATAGATTATTCAGATTTGTTTTCAAAATACAGTACAACATATGAAAATTTAATCGAAGTTCTTGATGGAAAAATTATAAGCGGGGTGTATCCGTCAGGAGAAATAAAAACAAATCTGAAAGCTATATCTGAACTTGATACAATTGAAAAAGGAGATGTAGTTATTACAACATCAATGGCTGACGGAATTGACAGACTTATAAAAGCCGAAGCAAAAGTAATAATTGTATGCTGCAAAGAGGATGATTTTATAAGCCCTCGTGTAACATCAGAGTGTGCAATTATGATTGTAAATCATTCTTTATTTAAAACAATATCTCTTATCAGCCAGTCTATATCTGTGGGAGCTATCTTAGAAAATAAAAACTTTTACAGTTTCAAAAAAGATGATTTCTTGCATGAGATAAAAGATATTATGAAAGATTCCACACAAACAAACTTCCCTGTTGTAGATGATGAGGGAAAAGTATACGGAACAATCAGAACAAAAAACTTAATTAATTTTACAAGAAAAAAAGTTATTCTTGTAGACCACAATGAATTTTCACAATCAGTAAACGGTCTTAGTGATGCACAGATTTTACAGGTTATAGATCACCATAAATTTGCAAATTTCCAAACAAATGATCCTGTAAAAATTACAGCAGAAGCTGTGGGATGTTCTTCTACAATAGTTTATTCTCTGTATAAGGAAGCTGGAATTGTTCCGCCGAAAGAGATTGCCGGAATTATGCTGAGTGCTATCATATCTGATACACTTCTTTTCCGTTCTCCCACATGTACAGAAAAAGATGAACAGACAGCAGCAGAACTTGGAAAACTTGCAGGGATAGAAGATATTTATAAATACGGAATGGAAATGCTTATAGCAGGAACATCTTTTGAAAACAGCACTCCTCCTGAAATTTTAAATCTTGATAAGAAAGAATTTAATATGGGCGGAACAAACATGGCTGTTGCTCAGGTGAATACAGTTGATGTTGAAGGACTTCTGAAAATGAAATCAGACTTTGAAGCTGCTATGACAGAAGAGATAAAAACAAATAATTATGGATTGTTCCTTTTTGTGATAACAGATATTATAAATTCAAACTCTACTCTTTTGGCTTACGGAGATAAAATAAATATTGTAGAACTGGCATTTAACAAAAATCTTGTAAATAATGAAATGCTTTTAAAAGGCGTTGTGTCAAGAAAGAAACAAATTCTGCCGTTCTTAATGGCAGCAACACAGAGTTTATAATTTAATATTTTAAAACTGTGGGATTTATGATACAATTATAGCAAAACGAAAAAAATATGTGAGGATTAAAGATGTTTTTACCTACAACTTCTGAAGAAGTAAAAAAATTGGGGTGGGATTCTCTTGATATTATTTTGGTGTCAGGAGACACTTATATAGATTCTTCCTATAACGGTTCTGCTCTTATAGGAAAATGGCTTTTGAAAAACGGATTTAAAGTTGGAATAATTGCACAGCCTGATATAAATTCTCCCAAAGATATTACAAGACTGGGAGAGCCGAAGCTTTTTTGGGCAGTATCAGCAGGGTGTGTTGATTCAATGGTAGCAAATTATACAGCTACAAAAAAGAAAAGGCACAAAGATGATTTTACTCCGGGAGGAGAAAATACAAAAAGACCTGACAGAGCTTCAATAGTTTATACAGGGCTTATAAAAAGATTTTTTAAAAACAGCAAAGTTCCTATTGTTCTTGGAGGAATTGAAGCCAGTCTGAGAAGAATAGTTCATTATGATTATTGGTCAAATCAGCTTAGGCGTTCTCTTATTTTCGATGCAAAAGCTGATATTCTTTCTTACGGAATGGGAGAAAAATCTATGCTTCAGTTGGCTCAGGCAATAAAAGAGGAAAAAGACTGGAGAGATATCAAAGGACTTGCCTATATTTCCAAAGAGCCTAAAGAAAATTATATTACTGTTCCTTCGTTTGAAGAGTGTCGTGAAGATAAATATAAATTTATAGAAATGTTTAATATTTTTTATAAAAACTGTGATTCTCTTACAGCAAAAGGATTAAATCAACAGCATGGAGACAGATGGCTTATACAGAATCCTCCGTCAGAAAATTTTTCTTCCGAACTTTTGGATGAAATTTATGGAATGGATTTTGAGAGGGATGTACATCCATATTATAAAAAGGATGGCGTTGTAAGAGCTCTTGATACAATAAAATATTCCCTGACAACTCACAGAGGATGTTACGGTGAATGTAATTTTTGTGCTATTGCAATTCATCAGGGAAGGACAGTTACATCAAGAAGTGAAGAGTCAATTATAAAAGAAATAACAGGAATAACAAAAGATAAAAAATTCAAAGGAAATATTTCTGATGTGGGAGGACCTACTGCAAATATGTATCAGATGGAATGTGCCAAAAAATTAAAAATGGGAGCATGTTCCGACAAAAGATGCCTTTACCCACAGACCTGTCCTGCATTGAAGCCAAATCATAAAAGACAGATTGACCTTTTAAAAAAATTGAGAAGCATTCAAGGAATAAAGAAAATTTTTATAGCTTCGGGAATAAGATATGATTTAATATTGGATGACCATGCTTTTGGAGAAAAGTATCTTGAAGAGATAGTTGCACATCATGTGTCAGGGCAGATGAAAATAGCTCCGGAACATACAGAAGATAAGGTTTTGTCTCTTATGGGAAAACAGGGGAAAGATTATCTGAGAGAATTTAAAAACAGATTTTATAAATTAAACAAAAAACTTGATAAAAAACAGTTTTTGACATATTATTTAATAGCAGCTCATCCGGGATGCAGTGAAAAGGATATGCTGGATTTAAAAATTTTTGCTTCGGAGGAACTTAGAATAAGTCCTGAACAGGTACAAATTTTTACACCAACACCATCTACATATTCCACACTTATGTATTATACAGAAATAAATCCTTTTACAAACAAAAAAATATTTGTGGAAAAAGATAACGGAAAAAAAGAAAAACAAAAAACTATTATTATTCCGAAAGATTATGCTCAAAGTAAATCTTCTCCGCAGAGCAGCAATAGGAAAAATAACAGCAATAATAAAAATAAAAAAAGAAATTTTAAATAAAAATATAAACTACCTTAGATATTTTTATTTATGTCTAATTTAAGGAGGTAAAATGAAACCAATAGTTGCCATAGTTGGTAGACCCAATGTAGGAAAATCTACTCTTTTTAATAAGCTCGTAGGGGACAGAGTGGCTATCGTTGATGACCAGCCGGGTGTTACAAGAGATAGATTGTACAGAGATACAGAGTGGAGCGGTAAAGAGTTTGTCCTTGTTGATACAGGGGGACTTGAGCCGAGAAATAACGATTTTATGATGTCTAAAATAAAACAACAAGCAGAGGTTGCCCTTAACGAAGCTGATGTTATACTTTTTGTGGTTGACGGAAAAGCCGGGCTTAATCCACTTGATGAAGAGGTTGCATATTATTTAAGAAAGAAAAACAAACCGATAATTTTATGTGTAAATAAAATTGATAACTATCAAAAACAACAGGAAGACCTGTATGATTTCTGGGCTTTGGGATTTGATAATCTTATAGGAATATCTGCCGAGCATAAAACAAATCTTGGGGATATGCTTGACCTTGTTGTAAATCTTATTGATACAGTTGAAATGCCTGAAGAGGAAGAGGGACTTAAAATTGCAATCATCGGAAAACCAAATGCAGGAAAATCTTCTCTGGTAAATAAACTTTCAGGAAAAGAGAGAGCGATTGTAAGTGATATTGCAGGAACAACAAGGGACGCGATAGATACACCTATTGAATTTGAAGATAAAAAATATGTTCTTATTGACACAGCTGGAATCAGAAGAAAATCAAAAGTTGAGGAAGCTTTGGAATATTATTCAGTTTTAAAAGCACTGAAAGCTATAAAAAGAGCTGATGTATGTTTCCTATTGTTTGACGGTAAAGAGGGACTTTCTGAGCAGGATAAAAGAATTGCAGGAATTGCTCACGAAGAAAAGAAACCTATTATTATCGTTGTAAATAAATGGGACTTGATTGAAAAAGAAAAAAATACAATGAAGGATATGAAAGAAGCTCTTCTTGCAGAACTTCCTTTCCTTTCTTATGCACCGATAGAATTTATTTCTGCTCTTACAGGGCAAAGAACTAACAGACTTTTCGGTATAGCTGACAGAATCTATGAGGAATACACTAGAAGAATTTCAACAGGACTTCTTAATACAGTAATCAATGAAGCTGTTATAATGAACCCTCCTCCTACAAGAAAAGGTAGAGTTACAAAAGTTAATTACGCAACTCAAATTGCAACAGCTCCTCCGAGATTTGTTCTGTTCTGCAATTATCCTGAACTTATGCATTTCTCTTATTCAAGATATATTGAAAATAAAATCAGAGAAGCTTTTGGATTTGAAGGTTCTCCTATTGAGATTATTTTTGAAAAGAAAAACCAAGAAAGAGATTAATAGTGATACAAAAAGGGAGCAGATGCTCCCTTTTATAATTTGATTTTTAATAGTTTGATAAGGCTTCAAGAAAATCTTTTTTCATTTCTTCTCTCAGTTCTTTTGGCTCTAAAATTACAGCTTCTTTTGAAAATTGTCTGAAATAAAGTTTTGCATTTTCATTGGAAGTTTCAAAAATATAAATGTCCTCATCTTTTTCTATAAGTTTCGGACGGTAGTTTGTAAGCCCTTTGAACATTTTCATCCCTTCTTCAGTAAGTTTTACTTTTATAAAATTTCCGTTTCCTAAAAATGGGTCGAAATTTTTTCTGACACTTTCAATGTATTTTTTATCTTTACCTTTTATTTTATCTTCAAGAATAGAGATAACTTCCAAATCTTTCAGCTTGTAGTTGTGGTATTTTTTTTCTGTTTCACAGTAACAGAAAAGAAAATTTTCATCTCCCTGTTCATCCCGTTTAATAAAATACGGTTCAACAGTGGTAAGTTTATTTCCATATTTCAGTTTTAATTTTTTTCTCTCCTTTACAGCTTCCAAAATTTGTTTTACTGTATCCTGAAAAACGAAAAGCTCTCTGATATATTTAAATTTTGAACAATATTTTTCAAAAAGTTCCCTGAAAAATTCTGCTTCAACATCTACTCCGTTATCACGAAGCACATCATAATAGATTTCTTTATTTGAAACATTCAGGTCAAACTGTATAATTTTTTTTACAGGACGCCCCTGACTCTCCAAATCTTTTTCTACATCTATTTCTTTTTTGTATTTTAATTTTTCCAATATATAATTGCAAAGTTTATTATTGTTTATTCCAAATTCTTCAATATCATTTTTCATCATTCGCCAAATGTCTTCCGGAACTGTAACCCTTATTTTTTTCACTCTTCAATTCCTCCCAAAAGTCTTTTGGTTATTATATCATATATTTTCACATTAATTAATATTAAGCTGCAAAAATATCTTTGTCGTTAAGATTCCCTTTGACACTTTGGAATTTTTCAAGAAGTTTTTCAGGTGTAAGATTTTTCTTTTCTTCTCCTGAAAGGTTTAAGACAATATGTCCGTTGTGAAGCATTATAATCCTGTCTCCGTAAGTAATTGCGTCCTGAAGATTGTGAGTAATCATAAGAGTAGTAATATTATTTTTTCTCACTATCTCATCTGTTTTATCCATAATTATTTTTGAAGTCTTTGGGTCAAGAGCTGCTGTATGCTCGTCAAGAAGAAGCAGCTTAGGTTTATTAAGAGTTACCATAAGAAGAGCCAGACATTGTCTTTGTCCTCCGGAAAGAAGTCCGACTTCCGTATCCATCTGTTCTTCTATTCCAAGTCCCAATTCTTTTAAAAGAGTTCTGTAATACTCTTTTCTTTTTTTATTAAGTCCCATTGTAAAATTAAAACTTTTTCCTTTATTGTCTGCCATAGAAAGATTTTCAAATACAGTCATTGAAGGAGCTGTTCCCAGTGAAGGATCTTGATAAACTTTTGAAATAAAACTATTTTTTTTGTAAAGTTCTATATTTGTGATGTCTTTATCTTCAAGACAAATTTGTCCTCTGTCAGGAGTAATGCTTCCCATTACAAGATTAAGAAGAGTGGATTTTCCTGCTCCGTTGCTTCCTATAACTGTAACGAATTCTCCTGTATTTACCTGCAGATTTAAATTTTTAAAGACCTCTTTTTTACTTCCAAGTTCTGATAAAAAAGTTTTTCCGATACAGTTTAGACTAAGCATTTTCTTTCACTCCTTTTCTTAATTTTTTAAAATTACTGTTTTTTACAGCTAAAATTCCCACAACTATCACTGATGTGATAAGTTTCAAATCACTCGCATTAAATCCTATTTTCAGTGCTGCTGTAATAACGGCTCTGTAAATTATTGTTCCGATTATAACAGTTGTCGTCATTGCAAGCAGTCTTTTGTTTCTTATTATCGATTCCCCTACTATTATAGAAGCAAGTCCTGTAACAATTATTCCGGTTCCCATTCCCACATCTGCAAATCCTTGATACTGTGCATATAATCCTCCTGCAAGAGTAACTATTGCATTTGATATCATAAGCCCATATATTTTTAATCTGTCTTTGTTTACTCCCAAAGAAGTTACAAGAGTTTCATTGTCGCCCAAAGCTTTTAAAACAAAACCAAATTTTGTTTTAAGAAGAAAATCCAAACATATTTTACATATAAGAACTGCTGCAAGAATTATTATAATAGGTTTTATTCCCAATGTAAAAAGATGATGTTCTTTAAAAAGCGAGATATTTGATCTTCCCATTATCTTTATGTTTATGCTGTAAAGTCCTGTCATAACAATTATTCCTGCCAAAATATTTGCAATTTTGAATTTTACATGTATAAAGCCTGTGATAAATCCTGCTGCAGCTCCGCCCAGACAGGCAAGAGCAAGTGCAAGAACAGGATTGATTCCTTTTACCAGACAGCTGGCAACTATGGCTGCCCCCATGGGAAAACTCCCGTCTACTGTCATATCAGGAAAATCAAGTATCCTGAATGATATATAAACTCCCATAACCATTATGGCAAATATTAAACTTTGTTCCATAGTTCCCAGTAACATTATAATTCCCCCTCTGCTAAATAACTTCTGCTCTTTCTTTCAGTGTTTCAGGTACAGCCACATTTAATCTTTCAGCTGCGGCTTTGTTTATCATAAGTTTTGTATTTTCTAAAGTTTGTACAGGAATATCTTTAGGTTTTG
>UQXM01000088.1 GCA_900545035.1 uncultured Fusobacterium sp.
CGATAATCGTTACATCTGCTCCGTCTTCTATATAGAAATCATTGTATACAATATCCACGCCTTCTTCAGTCATTACTACAGGAATGTGAACCTGCTCTTCTTTTGCTTCACCGCTTATATAAATATCGATTCCCTGTCTGTCCTCTTTCGGAACAATCTTAATATGACGGCTGTCCCCATGACAAACCGCCAAACCGTTCAGTCTGAGGTTATATGCCCCTTCCTTTTTAAATCCATAAGAATCGATCACATCAAGCACTTGCTGTGTCACAACAGCGTCTTTGTCATTTCCTTCAAAATCAGCGCTCATAAAGTTCGCCTCCTTTTTGTATTCTGCATCCGCATGATTCCGGTTTCTTCCCGAACAAGATCGGAACGATCTCATCCGCCGTGCCGACCGCTTCTACTTTTCCGTCTCCGATAACCATGATCCTGTCCGCCATGCGTATAATACGCTCTTGATGTGAGATCAAGATCAGACTCTGCTTCTTTTCTTTGTGAATCTGTTCAAACCGCTTGATCAACATCGAAAAACTCCACAGGTCAATCCCTGCTTCCGGTTCATCAAATACACATATCTTATGATCTTTTGCCAGAACTGTCGCAATTTCAATCCTCTTCATCTCTCCGCCCGAAAGCGTCGCGTCAGCTTCTCTGTTAATATATTCTTTCACGCAAAGACCGACACTGCTTAACAACTCACAGCATGTCGTATCATCTAATTCTCTGCCTGCCGCAAGAGAAAGCAGTCTTTTTACTGTCATCCCCTTAAAACGCGGCGGCTGCTGAAATGCAAACCCCATTCCTGCCTGCGCTCTCTTATCGATCGTATACGATGTAATATCCTGCCCGTCCAGTATGATCTTACCGCCTGTCGCCTCATTGATCCCCATAAGAAGTTTCGCAAGCGTCGATTTACCTCCCCCGTTAGGGCCTGTAATGACAAGCATCTCCCCGTCTTCCACCGTAAAACTTACATCTGTTAATATCTCTGATTGTCTTCCTTCTTCTGTTATATTGTACGATAAATGTTCTGCCTGTAACATTCCGGAAATTCACTTCCTTTTTCTTTTTTATTTCTCTTCATTTTTTCCTCCTCTGAAAATAATTAATTTATTATTTCATAAAAAAGAGAGGCTCTTTTAAGCCTCTCCAAAAATTGTTATTATTTTTATTTTTCTAGCTCAGACTAGAATGTGTAAGTCCATCCAAGATAGAACTCTCCGTAGTATCTTTGAGAATCTTTATCATCAACTTGTCCAGCTAAATTTTCTTCTTTTCCGTCAAGTTCCCATTTAAACATATCATACTCATAGTATCCGTCAATTGTTAAGTTTTCAGTTACTTTATATGATCCGTTTAACCATAAGATATGAGAGTTTGTATCATGTTTATATGCTCCAGTATATCCATCTGCATATTCAATATTGTTAGCAAATTCCCAACCATATTGTACTCCAAGGTTTAATTTTTCTCCTTGGTATATTGGCATAGATACTCTTAATTGATGTCTGAACCAGTGATCAAGACCATCATGGTTTCCATCTCCTGTTGCTATATCGCTTTCAGTTTTAAAGTAATATCCAACTTTAACTGGACCTAATTTTACTCCTACTGGAGTACCTTCTATATAGTATCCGTCAGTTTCTTCACTTCCATTTGTTGAAGTGTATGCAACATCTAAATCTCCAACAAACATTCCATAATCATATTTTCCTCTTAAATAGAATCTGTCATATTTTTCTTCTTGTCTCCATCTAGATCCAATTGAGAAATTACCAAAACTTCTCCATGCATCTAAATCTATTCTGTGTCCAGCACCATGGATTCCATCATCTGTATCCATGTTCCAACCTTTTCTCGCCATTAATCCAAATGTCCAGTCATCTCCGTATGCTAATCCAACAGAGTTAGAGAACATTACTGTACCGATATCTCCGTTTGAAGCTCCTGAAGTATTGTCTATTTCTAATCCTTGTCCGAATGAAGTTACTCTTAAAGCTGGTGCTTCAACAGGTTTTACTTCTTCAACAACTACAACTTCTTCTACTGCAGGTACTACTTCTTTTGCATAAGCAACTGAAGATACTAATGATAATGCTCCTAATAAAAGTGCTAACTTTTTCATAATAAAATCTCCTCCTTGAATAATTCTCGTAGTTTCTCATTTAGTAGTATTGTACTTTCTCAAGGTACAATCATACTATCTTTATAACTCATTTTTTGAGATTTGTAAATAGTTTTTTTTAAATTATTTTTTTGCCCCTGTTTTCGTATATTTTTACTACACTTTTTCCATTTGTGTACTGTCATTTTTCATCAACATTTAGCAAGTCCCTGTTCCAAGTCAGCAATAATATCTTCCACATTTTCAAGTCCCACAGAAAGTCTTACAAGTCCGTCGGTAATTCCTGCTGCCAGTCTTTCCTCTCTTGTATACGGAGAATGTGTCATTGAAGCCGGATGTTGAATAAGAGTTTCTGTATCTCCAAGACTTACTGCAAGAGAACACATTTCCAAACTGTTAAGAAGTGTTTTTCCCGCTTCAAATCCTCCTTTTAATTCAAAAGACATTATTCCTCCGAAATTTTTCATCTGTTTTTTGGCTGTTTCATATCCCTCATGGTCTTCAAGTCCCGGATAATAAACTTTTTCTACCTTAGGATGAGCTGCCAGCCATTTTGCAACTTTCATAGCATTTTCACAATGTCTTTCCATTCTTATTTCAAAAGTTTTCATTCCTCTTGTAATATAATATGCTTCCTGAGGTCCAAGAACAGAACCTGTCATATCTTTTATTCCCACCAGTTTTATTTCGGTTACAAGTTCTTTGCTTCCCACAACAAAACCTGCTATGACATCCCCGTGTCCGTTCAGATATTTAGTGGCAGAATGAACAACAATATCTGCTCCGAGAGTCAGCGGAGTTTGATTGTACGGAGTGGCAAAAGTATTGTCAACCACAACTTTTGTATACGGATTAGTGTGAGCTGCTTTGCATACCTCTTCTATATCTGTTATTTTTAAATTAGGATTTGCAGGTGTTTCCAAATATACAACTCTTGTATTGGGTTTCATGGCTTTTTTTACAGCTTCAAGATCTGCGGTATTTAAAAATTCCACCTCTACGCCAAATTTTGTAAGTCCGTGGCTGAGAAATGCAAATGTACATCCGTAAAGAGTTGTATCGGCTATAACATGATCTCCCGCTTTCAGTAAAGTCCAAAGTGCAGAAGATATTGCACCCATTCCCGATGAAGTTGATACTGCCATTTCTCCATGTTCAAGCAGAGCAATTTTTTCTTCGATAACTGTCAGAGTAGGATTTCCAAGTCTGCTGTAAATATATCCCTCTTCTTCAAGAGCAAATCTTCTTCCTCCCTGTTCTGCTGAATCAAAAATAAAAGTAGATGTCTGATAAATCGGTGTAGCCAAGCAGCCGAACGGATTTTTTTGATGTCCTCCGTGTATAGCCTGTGTTCCTATTCCTTTATTTTTTAAATCATGCATATAATCTTTCCTCCTTTACAATACTGAAATACAAAAATAAAATCATCTGTCTGTTACTACATTTATAATCTGATTTTTTTATTTTGTCAAACTTCACTGTTCTATAACAGTGAGATTTATTTCTTGTATCTCTTAATATTTTTAGAAATTAAAATTATCAGTCTGAGTTTGTTTTTTAAGTTTGAGTAAAAATGATATTTTTGTTATAATGTTGTTAATATATAGGATAGGAGTTAATAATTATGAAAATTGTAATTGTGGGAGCGGGTAAAATCGGAGAAATTCTTTGCAGAGATTTATCTACTGAGGGAAATGATATCACTCTGATTGAACAAGATCCGAAAATTTTGGACAGAATACTTTCTGTGTCAGATATTATGGGAATTGTAGGAAACGGAGCAAACCGTGAAGTTCTCGGAGATGCGGGAGTACACGATGCAGATATTTTTATCGCTGTAACTACAAACGACGAAATCAATCTGATTTCTTCTGTTATGGCTAAAAAAATGGGAGCAAAATATACTATTGCCAGAGTAAGAAATCCTGAATATTCTGAACAAATGGAATTTATGAGAGAGTCTTTGGGAATTGACATTGTTCTTAATCCCGAAGCAGAAGCAGCAGAGTTTATCTGCAAAAATCTTGAGTATCCTACTGCTTTGAATGTGGAAAGTTTTGCCGACAATAAAGTAAATCTTGTTGAGGTTATGATTGAAGAGGATTCTTTCCTCGATAATTTAAAGTTGGCAGAACTTAAACAGAAATATTTTAACAATATTCTTGTCTGCATTGTCAAAAGAGGACAGGAGATTTTTGTTCCTACGGGAAATTTTGTTTTGGAAGCAAAAGATATCATATATGTAACAGGAAAGCAAACGGATTTAAGAGAGTTTTACAAATCTCTGGGACATAAAGACGAGAGAATAAAATCTGTTTTCATTATCGGGGGAGGTCGTATCACTCATTATCTTGCGGATATTCTTTTAAAAAAGAAAATAAAATTAAAAATTGTGGAAATTAATGAGAAAAAAGCAGAAGATTTGAGCGACACTTATGAAAATGCAGAAATAATTGTCGGAAACGGTATGGATATGGAACTTCTGGAAGAGGAAAATTTCAGAAAATATGATGCCTGCATATCTCTTACGGGAATAGATGAAGAAAATATTATCATCTCAATGTTTGCAGACAAAATAGGTATAAAGAAAACCATCACAAAAATAAACAACACATCTCTTTTGAATGTTCTTGGGTCAGGAGGACTTCAATCTATACTTACACCTAAGAAAATAATTGCAGATTATATTATAAAAATAGTAAGGTCTCTTGTAGGTTCACAGGGAGAAAACAATATCCAAAATCTTTACAGACTTGCTGACAACAAGGTGGAGGCTATTGAATTTTCTGTGGGAGAATACAGCAGAATATCAGGTATTCCGATAAAAGACCTGCATATAAAGAAAGGTGTTCTGATACTTTATATTTTGAGAGGCAGCACTCTTATTATTCCGGGAGGAGAAAATATAATCAAACCTGACGACAGAGTTATTATTATTACAACTCAAAGATATCTTGACGATATTGATAAAATTATAAATTTTGATTTTTTTAACGGAGAAAATATATGAATACAAAAATGATAAGATATGTTACGGGATATATCTTAAAACTTGAGGCAGGATTTCTTGTTCTTCCTCTTTTCATCAGTTTTTATATGCACGAAAGTACTGTTATGCATAAATCTTATATGGGTGCAATAATTCTTCTTGGAATTTTCGGATTTCTTCTTTCGGGAAAAATTCCGTCAAATCAGAAGATGTATGCAAAAGAGGGACTTTTTATAGTTTCTGTGTCGTGGATACTGCTTTCGTTTTTCGGAGCACTGCCTTTTGTTTTTTCGGGATATATTCCTTCAATAATAGACGCATTTTTTGAAACTGTAAGCGGATTTACAACCACAGGAGCAAGTATTCTTACAAATGTGGAGGCTCTTCCGAATTCACTTCTTTTTTGGAGAAGCTTCACTCACCTTGTGGGAGGAATGGGAGTTCTTGTTTTGGCTCTTGCAATTCTGCCGAAAAACAGCAATCAAGCTCTTCATCTTATGAAAGCTGAAGTTCCCGGACCTACTTTTGGAAAATTTGTTGCCAAGATGAGTTATAATTCAAGAATTTTGTATATTATTTATCTTGCAATGACAGGAATTCTTACTCTTGTCCTTACTCTTGAGGGAATGCCTCTTTTTGACTCCGTTCTCCATGCTTTCGGAACAGCGGGAACGGGAGGATTTGGAATCAAAAATAACAGTATAGCATTTTATAACAGTTCTGTCATTGATTATACAATCGGTATAGGAATGCTTATGTTCAGTCTGAATTTTAATCTTTACTATATTTTGATTATGGGAAATATAAAACAATTTTTTAAAAGTGAAGAAATGAGATGGTTTTTGGGAATAGTTTTTCTTTCAATCATATTTATCTGTATAAATATTTATCCTTTATACAATAATATTTTCCGTATGGTAAGAGATGTTTTCTTTACTGTGGCTTCAATTGTATCAACAACAGGATATGCCACAGCAGACTTTGACAAATGGCCTCTGTTTTCAAAAATAATTCTTTTGTTTCTGATGTTTATGGGAGGATGTGCAGGCTCAACGGCAGGGGGACTGAAAGTTTCAAGAGCTGTTATTTTTATGAAATCTGCCATAAGAGAATTTAAAAAACTCGGAAATATAAACAGAATTGTCAGTCTTAAAATGGAGGGAAAAACAGTTTCCAAAGATTTAATGGAAAGTATTTCAAGTTATCTTATAGTATATATCGGAGTATTTGTAACTATACTTTTAATTATATCTTTTTCTGTGTCAGATTTGGATGCAGCTTTCAGTGCAGTGGCGGCAACATTTAATAATATTGGTCCCGGATTTGAAATATTCGGACCTACATCAAATTATTCTTCATTGACACCGATTAATAAAATTGTTTTGTCTTTCAGTATGCTTTTGGGAAGACTTGAAATATTCCCTGTGCTGATTTTATTTTCACCAAAGATTTATAAAAAAATCTCCGCCGATTAAGGCAGAGATTTTTTTATTTTAATTGTTTTTTATTTTTTCCAAATTCCTAATTTTTTAGCTTCTTCAATAAGTTCTTCTCTGAATTGAGGGTGTGCTATGCTGATTAAAGCTTCTGCTCTTTCCCAACCTGATTTTCCTTTCAGATTTACTTTTCCGTATTCAGTTACTACATATTGAACATTGGCTCTTGTGTCTGTTACGATAGAACCTGTTTCAAGCATAGGTCTTATTCTTGATTTCAGTTGTCCGTCTTTTGTTTTGTAAGTTGATGATAAGCAGATGAAAGTTTTTCCGCCTTTTGATAAGTATGCTCCAAGAACGAAGTCTAATTGTCCTCCCGCACCACTTATATGTTTTGACCCTGCACTTTCAGCATTTACTTGTCCGAAAAGGTCAATATCAACAGCATTGTTTATAGATATAAATTTATCTATTGAAGAGATTACTCTTACATCGTTTACATAATCAACAGGTGCAGCCATTATTTCAGGATTGTTGTTTAAGTATTCATACATTTCTGCTCCTCCGGCAGCGAATGTAAATGTTTGTCTGAATCTGTCTATATTCTTTTTAGCTCCTGTAACTTTTCCTGCTTTTGCCATTTCTACGAAAGAGTCAACATACATTTCTGAGTGAACACTTAAATCTTTTAAATCAGATTTTGCAATAAGAGAACCAACAGCAGTAGGCATTGCTCCGATTCCCAATTGGATACAGCATCCGTCTGAAAGTTCTTCAACAATAAGCTCTGCAACTTTCATATCCACTTCTGATGGAGTAGGTGCCGGTAAAATTCCTAAAGGAGGGTTGTTTCCTTCTATAACCATATCTACTTTTGAAATATGTATGCAGTGTTCTTGTCCTCCCTGACATACAGGCATATTTTTGTTTACTTCCACTATTACAGTTTTAGCCATTTCACAAACAGCTGTCATGTGAGAAGGGCTTACACTGAAATTGAAAAATCCATGTTCGTCCATTGGAGTTGCTTGGAATACAGCCACATCAACTTT
>UQXM01000089.1 GCA_900545035.1 uncultured Fusobacterium sp.
TGAATTGTCGGATGAGGTACAAAAGGAAATTATTGAGCGTACACATAAACAAAAGTGCTGTTAAAATTAAAATCAGGTTTTTCATAAGCCTTATTCCTCTTCTTTTTTAAACATCTCTCCCACAACAGAAGTGATAGAAGCGATATTTTGAAGTTCTGACGGAATAATAATTTTTGTAGCTTTTCCGTCAGCCACTTTTTCAAATGTTTCCATTCCTTTAAGAGCAAGCACTTCTTTTGTTGCTCCTGCTTTGTTAAGAGCAACTATTGCTTCTGCTTTGGCTTTCTGAATAGAAAGAATTGCTGCAGCCTGTCCTTCGGCTTCTTTTTCAAGACTTTGCTTTTTAGCTTCTGCTCTTAATATTGCAGCTTCTTTTTCTGCTTCCGCTCTCAAAATCTGAGAAGTTTTTTCTCCCTCTGCCACAAGAATAGCTGCTTCTTTCTGTCCTTCAGCTCTTCTTATGGCTTCTCTTTTTTCTCTTTCCGCTTTCATTTGTTTTTCCATTGCATCTTGAATTTCTCTCGGAGGAATAATATTTTTCAGCTCAATTCTGTTTATTTTTATTCCCCATGGGTCTGTTGCTTCATCAAGAACGGCTCTCATTTTTGTATTGATTGTATCTCTTGAAGTAAGAGTTGTGTCAAGTTCCATTTCCCCGATTATATTTCTAAGTGTTGTAGCAGTCAGATTTTCGATGGCACTCATAGGATGCTCTACACCGTAAGTATAAAGTTTTGGGTCTGTAATTTGAAAATATACAACAGAATCTATCTGCATTGTAACATTATCTTTTGTTATAACAGGCTGTGGCGGAAAATCTATTACTTGTTCTTTCAAAGACACAATTTTTACAATTCTGTCCACAAAAGGCATTAAAATATTAAGCCCTACCTGCCAAGTTGTTAAATATCCTCCAAGTCTTTCAATGACATATGCTTTTGACTGAGATACTATTCTTACATGAAATGCAAGCAGCACTATTATCAAAAGTAAAAGTACAAATATGAAAAATATATTCATATAATTCCTCCTTAAAAGTAATTTTTTATCTTAGACATATTATACTATATTTTTGTCAATTTTGCGTTATTATTTATTTTCAGAAAAAAATTTCATCGTTTCATAATAGTGTTATGAAATAAAAAATAACTTTGTTATGTTTTGCTGAAAATATTATATATTATAATCCTTAATTTTCAGTTGCTTAATTTGAAAAAGTGCGATATAATTACTACTGTATTTTGTTATATATTTAAAAAAACTTTTTATATTTTTGTTATGTTATATCAGGAGGAATTATGCCGAGAACATTAAATTTTTCAAAAGACGAAATTTTGCAGGTAGCTTACCATATTCTTATAGAAGAGGGAATGAAAAGCATCACTGCCAGAAATATTGCCAAAAAACTTGGTTCTTCCACTATTTCAATATATTCAAACTTTAAATCAATGGCAGATTTAAAAAATGAAATGTCAAGGCTTGCCAAAAATAAACTTTTTGACATAACAAAAAAAGAGTATACAGATCAGGGACTTTTAAATATCGGTATCGGAATATGTATTTTTGCAAAGCAGGAAAAAGCTCTTTTCAGATCTATTTTTTTAAGAGAAGATTTATCAAAAGACTTTATTGATGAAATTATCACAGATTTAAAAAACCTTATTATTGCAAATTTCAGAGCGGATGAAAGATATAATCACCTTTCGGACGAAGTTATTGAATGGATGTTGAAAAAAGGGTGGTGGTATGTACAGGGATATGCTTCCCTTATCTGTTCAGGATTTTACAATCCCACATATGATGATATTTTAAAAGAACTTCGTGATATGGGATCCGTTATTGTTCATGCAGGACTTGAGCTAATGACAAAGACAGCTGACACTGAAAAAGCTGAATTATAAAGTTTAATAATTAATTTTTACATATTTTATTTTTAAGGGGGATTAATGAAAAAATCATTACTTATTTTATCTTTAATAGCTTCTGCAAATGCTTTTGCAGGAAGTATCGACTATCTTGCACAACAAGACGCAGAATATTTTGCACATCCGTCTATGATTGGTAAAATCGGAGTATCAGGGGCATATTACAACCCTGCTGGAACTGTATTTTTAGAGGACGGACTTTATGTTCAATTAAACTCACAGACACTGTTAAAAAATTATGAAATGGAAACTGTTATGGCTGGAACAGATAAACTTAGCCATGAAAGCGATCACCCTACACTTTTTGTTCCAAGTATTCAGATAGTTAAAAAAGAGGGAGACAGATCATATTTCTTACATGCAGGAGCAGCAGCAGGGGGAGGAAAAGTTAAATATGATAACGGAATCTCTGCTTTTGAAGTAATCGGAGCAGGAATTATGAAATCATTTAATACTGAATTTTTGGCACCTGGAATTAAAAATGAAAATTATTTTCCAGGAACTACTGTTAGATATTTAGGTGGTTCTACTGTTAACGGGTCGTCATATTATTTTAACACTACTTTTGGAATGGCACAAAAAATAAATTCTAAATTCAGTATTGCCGGTGGAGTAAGAGTAATGTATGTTACAAGAGAGTTAAATGGTTCTGCTGATTATGAACTTGATTTAAAAAAAGGTGAATTCTCAATAGGAAAAGGAAATATTCATGTTGATATAGATTCTGAAAGAACAGGTTGGGGAGTTGGAGGAGTTATAGGTTTTAACTACCAACCTACTGACAAATTAAATATCGGATTTAAATATGAATCAGAAGTACATTTAAATCTTGATGCTGACGGAAGTATAAAAACATCTTCTAAAGACACTCTTCTTTTCGAACAAAATCTTACAGGAAAAGGAAGTATTACTGACGGAATTAATAATACATTAAAAGGGCAACCTGTTATTGCAGAATGGCTTGTTGACGGAAATAGAAATCTTCCTGCTATGATGGCTCTTGGAGTTTCTTATCAACTTACTGACAGAATTACATTATTGACATCAGGAAACTATTACTTTATAAAAGATGCAAACACAGATAATCCTTACGACCATTACGATAACGGTTACGAAGTATCAGTAGGGGTTGACTATAAATTAAATGATAAATGGACACTTATGGCAGGATATCAGTACACTGACACAGGAGCAAACGAACATACTTACAAAGACACAGACTATGCTCTTGACGCAGATATGTACGGAGCAGGGGTAAAATATACTCCTGACGAAACAAAAGAATTTTTGATTTCATACGCTTATGTTGACTATAAAAACGGAACTGCTGTTGACAGAAAAACAGGAGCAAAAACTACTACATTCAAAAAACAAGTAGATGCCATAGCTCTTTCTGCAACATTTAAATTCTAATGTTCGGATACGGAAAATATTTTTAATCTGTTGACACATGAAAAATATAGTTATATAATTTTATAGTAAAATAATAAATACAAATTACTGGAGGAGCCTTAACCGGCTGAGAGGAGATTCGTTCTCGACTCTTATTACCTGAACTGGATAATACCAGCGGAGGGAAGTATTAAAACTGTTTGCTGTTTTGCTTTAAGCTATGCAGATTTATGCTCTGACTTCCGTCAGAGCTTTTTTTATTACAATTTCTTCATATTTGTATTTTATTATATAATAATTTGTTTAGGAGGGAAGAAATGGAAATCACACTGAACGGTAAAAAAACAGAACTTGAAAAAGAAATGTCTGTAACAGATTTTATCCAAAAACTTAGTCAGGAAAAAAATATGACTCTTTCAGGTGCTGTTGTTTTAATTGATGATGAAGTAATAAAAAAAGCTGATTGGGACAAATCTTTCGTAAAAGCAGGAGCCGCTGTTGAAGTTTTGGCTTTTGTATCAGGGGGATAAAATTAAAAAAATTATAAAAAACTCTCGGCATTAAAATTATTTTCGTAATTAATGCAGAGAACTGAACGCTAAAAAATGATATGTTTGAGGGCAAAGCCCGAGTTTATCATTTTTAGTGAAGTGAACAAAATTAATAGAAAAAATTTTTCAGCCGAGCAATTTTCTTTGCATACTTTCTTTGATTGCACAAAGAAAATATGAATTAAATTTAATGGAGGACACTATGGATAAATTAATTTTAAAGGGACATGAATTTGAAAGCAGACTGCTTACAGGAACAGGAAAATTTTCAGACAAAAATCTTATAGCACCAATGCTTGAGGCAAGCAAATCAAATATAATCACAATGGCACTTAGAAGAATAAACTTCGATAATCCAAAAGAAAATATTCTTAACTACATTCCAAAAGGAATAACTCTTCTGCCAAATACATCAGGAGCAAGAAATGCGGAAGAAGCTGTTAAAATAGCAAGAATTGCCAGAGAAGCAGGATGCGGAGATTTCATTAAAATAGAAATTATAAACGATATGAAATATCTTATGCCTGATAACGAAGAAACAGTAAAAGCCACAAAAATTCTTGCAGCAGAAGGATTTATTGTTCTTCCTTATATCATGCCTGACCTTATTACAGCAAAAAAACTTGAAGAAGCAGGAGCTGCTGCTGTTATGCCTCTTGGAGCACCAATCGGGTCAAACAAAGGACTTCTTACAAAACCTCTTATTGAAATGTTAAACGACAACAAAAAACTTCCGATTATCGTTGATGCAGGAATAGGAGCACCTTCACAAGCAGCTGAAGCTATGGAGATGGGAGTTGACGCAGTTCTTGTAAATACAGCAATCTCTACTGCAGAAGATCCCGTTATGATGGGAAAAGCTTTTGCTATGGCTGTTGAAGCAGGAAGAATGGCATATCTTGCAAAACTTGCAAAAACTTCAAAATATGCAAATGCTTCATCGCCTCTTACAGATTTCCTTTTCAGAGGTGATAAATAATGGGATTTTATGATGTCATAGAAAAATGGAAAGATTTTGATTTTGACGGCTATTTTTCCCGTGTTACTGACGAAAATATAGTTGAAAGCATATATAAGGAAAAACTTACTGAATACGATTTTCTTAATCTTCTTTCTCCGCAGGCAAAAAATCATCTTGAAAAAATGGCAAGAAGAGCTCAGGAAATTAAAACACAGCATTTCGGAAATATAATTTCCCTTTATATGCCTATATATATTTCAAATTTCTGTACAAACAACTGTGCTTACTGCGGATTTTCCAAAAAAAATCATATAATCAGAAAACACCAAAATCTTGAGCAGATAGAGGAAGAAGCAAAAGAGATTGCAAAACAGGGAGTGGAACATATTCTTATGCTGACAGGAGAAGCTCACGGACTTGTTACTCTTGATTATTTGAAAGACGCTGTTAAAATATTAAAAAAATATTTTAATTCTGTTTCAATAGAAGTTATGCCTCTTGAAGAATGGGAATACAAAGAACTTGTAGATATCGGCGTTGACGGACTTACTGTATATCAAGAAACATACAACGAAGAAATCTATGATAAAGTACATATTTCAGGAAAGAAAAAAGATTATCATTTCCGTCTGAACACTCCGGAAAGAGGGGCGAAAGCAGGAATGAGAACTGTTGGAATCGGACCTCTTTTTGGACTTAGTGAAATAAAAAAAGAAGCCTTTTTTGCAGGACTTCATCTGAAATATCTTACTGACAATTATCTGAATTCATCATTTTCTATCTCTCTTCCAAGAATAAACCCGGCAGAGGGAGGCTTCCAGCCTGACCACCCGCTAGATGATATTACATTTGTACAGTTTATGACTGCATTCAGACTGTTTCAGGTAAAAGCAGACATTAATATTTCCACAAGAGAAATTGCAAGTTTCAGAGATCATCTGATGCATATGGGAATTACAAAAATGTCCGTTGGCTCAAAAACAGATGTGGGAGGATACACAGAAAATGACCCTTCTACTTGTCAGTTTGAAATCAGCGACAACAGAAGTGCGGTAGAAACAATTCAGGCTATAAGAGATAACGGTTTTCAGCCTGTATTCAAAGATTGGGAGCAGATTGTGTAATGAATAAAATAAAAATAGGAATAGCAGGATGCGGAGGAATAGGTTCAAATGTTGCCTGTCATCTTGTAAGAGCAGGTGTTGATTATCTTAAATTCGGAGATTTTGATAAAATAGAGCTGTCAAATCTTAACCGCCAGTTTTTTTTCAAAAAACAAATCGGTCTTTATAAAAGCAAAACTCTTTCAGAAAATCTCCTGATGATAAATCCTGAAGGAAAATTTGAATATGAGATTATAAAATTTGACAGAAACAATATCAAAAACTTTTTTGCCGACTGTGATATTGTTGTGGAAGCTTTTGATAAAAAAGAAAACAAAGCTATGCTTTTGGAAGAGCTGCTTCCTGAAAATAAGATAATTGTTTCTGCTTCCGGAATAGGAAGCTGGAAAACTGATACTATCATAAGAAAACAGATAGGAAAAAATCTTTTTATCGTCGGAGATTTTGAAACAGATACAGACAGCAACAAAACATATTCTCATAAAGTGGGAGCTGTAGCTGCTGTTATGGCCGGAATAGTTTTGGAAAAAGGGGGACTTTTATGAGAGAAAGAATTGCAATTCCCAAAGGGGTTTACGGAATAACCGGAGATAACTTTGCTCACGGAAAATCAAACCTTGAATGTGTAAAGGCGATGATTGAAGGAGGAATAAAAATTATCCAGTACAGGGATAAAACAAAATCTATCAAAGAAAAAGTCAAAGAAGCCAAAGAAATAAGCGAACTTTGCAGAAAACACGGAGTTGTTTTTATTGTAAACGACCACATAGATATCGCTCTTCTTGTTGATGCTGACGGAGTTCATATAGGACAGAACGATATGAGCCCTGCCGATGTAAGAAAACTTATCGGAAATAATAAAATAATCGGACTTTCTACTCATTCAGAGGAACAGGGAATGAAAGCATATCTTGACCCTGATGTAGATTATATTGGAGTAGGTCCAATTTTTCCTACCACTACAAAAGATACTGCACCTGTAGGATTGGAATATCTTGAATATGTTGTAAAAAATCTTCATCTTCCTTTTACTGCAATCGGAGGAATAAAAGAGCATAATCTCCATGAAATAATTTCAAGAGGAGCAAAAAATGTCTGTCTTGTAAGTGATATTGTGGGAGCTCCCGATATTGCCGAAAAAGTAAGAGAACTGCAAAAACTTATGAAATAAATCGCCCTTTACTACATCTATATATACAAAATGAGGCTTATCAATTAAGCCTCATTTTTATTAAAAGAATTTTTTAACGATTTTTTGCAATTACTTCAAGAACACCTGAAATAAATATTCTTATTCCTATTGCCATCATAAATACCTGCATTACTCTGGAAAGAATATAAAGCACAAGTTTTCCCAATATTTTTTCTATAAATGTACCCAGATACATTATAAAACTTACAACCACAAAAGCTAAGAACAGAGATATCGTACACTGAACAATACTTGCCTGAGATTTTACAATAAGCATTGTAGCAAGACTTCCCGGACCTACCAGCATAGGAAATGCCATCGGAATTATTCCCTGCTGTACCTGCTCTTCAGGAGTAAGAGTTTTCAGTTCGTTTTCTTTTGATTTTTTAGCAGGAAGAACAATTTTCCAAGTTGTTTCCCATTTTGTTGCTCCAAGAGCAAGA
>UQXM01000090.1 GCA_900545035.1 uncultured Fusobacterium sp.
CCTTATTATTATTCATTATCCCATAATGCTTAACTTGTCAAATACTTTTTTTGAATAATTGATTATTGTAAATTATACTTGCAATTTTTTGGAAAAAATACTAATATGTAGTAGTGAATTTTTACGGGGAACACAAGATATTGTGTTCCTGTTTTATGAAGAGCAATAATCTTATAAATATTTTTTAAGGAGAATGTTATGATAGAGAGAGTTATAAAAAGAGACGGAGAAGTTGTTCCTTTCATAAGAGAGAGAATAGAAAGGGCTATAACACTTGCTGCACACCAATCTGAAAAACCTATGGATACAGATACCATAAAAAAAATTGCATCACAGATAGAAAATCTTGATGTAAAACAGCTTGGAGTTGAAGAAATTCAGGATTTGGTTGTAAAAAAACTTATGTCTACAAGCAGAAAAGACATTGCTATGCTTTATCAGGGATACAGAGCTGTAATGGCTGACAAAAGAGATAAAGAAAAAAATATTTATAAACAGATAAATGAATTGATAGACGCAACAGATAAAGACCAGATGAATGAGAACGCAAATAAAGATTCAAAAACAATTTCTGTTCAGAGAGATCTTCTTGCAGGAATTTCATCAAAAGATTATTATTTAAATAAAATTCTTCCAAAACATTTGAAAACTGCTCATGAAAAAGGAGAAATTCATATTCATGATTTGGATTATCTTCTTTTCAGAGAAACAAACTGTGAACTTGTTGATGTGGCAAGAATGTTAAAGGGAGGATGCAAGATAGGAAATGCAAAAATGCTTGAGCCGAATTCTGTTGATGTGGCTGTTGGGCATATTGTACAGATAATTGCCTCTGTATCTTCAAATACTTATGGAGGATGTTCGATTCCTTATCTTGATAAAGTACTGGTTCCTTATATTATAAAAAGCTTTAAAAAACATTTTAAAAAGGGACTTAAATATATTGAAAGATTAAATGACGAAAAAATAGAAAATGTTATTGCAGAGGGAAATATTGAATATTCAAACAGCTTTTTAAAAGAAAGATTTGCAGGAGCTTTTGAGTATGCTTCCGATATGACAGAAGAATCTGTAAAACAAGCTATGCAGGGCTTGGAATATGAAATTAACTCTCTTTCAACAGTAAACGGACAAACACCTTTCACAACAATAGGGATAGGTACAGAAACATCTTGGGAGGGAAGACTTGTTCAGAAATATGTTTTAAAAACAAGAATGGACGGTTTTGGTGCTAAAAAAGAAACAGCTATATTTCCCAAAATAGTTTATGCTACTTGTGAAGGGCTTAACTTTAATCCTGAAGATCCTAACTGGGATATTTCACAGATGGCTTTCAGCTGTATGACGAAATCAATATATCCTGATATTCTTTTTGTTACGAAAGAACAGGTGGAAAAAGGCACAGTTGTATATCCAATGGGATGCAGAGCCTTTCTTTCTCCGTGGTATGACAAAGATGGAAATGAAATTTATTCAGGAAGATTTAATTTCGGAGCAACATCAATCAATCTTCCAAGAATTGCTATTAAAAACAAAGGAGATGAAGCAGGATTCTACAAAGAACTTGATAGAATATTAGAGCTTTGCAAAGAAAATTCAGTTTTCAGAGCAAAATACTTGGAAAATACTCAAGCAGAAATAGCTCCAATCATATGGGAAGAGGGAGCACTTGCTGAAAAGAATCCCAAAGATACAATAAAAGACCTTATTTATGGAGGATATTCAACAGTATCAATAGGATATATAGGTCTTAGTGAAGTATCACAGCTTATTTATGGAGTGGATTTCTCTCAAGACGAAGAAGTTTATGAAAAAACTTTTAAAATCTTAAAACATATGGCTGATAAAGTGGCAGAATTTAAAAAAGAAACAAATCTTGGATTTGCTCTTTACGGAACACCGAGTGAATCTTTGTGCAATAGATTTTGCAAAATAGACAAGGAAGAGTTTGGAATTATTCCTATGATTACAGATAAAGGATATTATGATAATTCATTCCATGTATCTTCACACATAAAAGTAAATCCTTTTGAAAAACTTAGAATGGAAGCTCCGGGACATAAATATTCTTGGGGAGGACATATAAGCTATATAGAAACAGACTCGTTGAAAAATAATCTGGAAGCTGTTTATGATATATTGAAATATGCAAAATCAATCGGTATTCACTATATGGGAATTAATCAGCCTGTTGATAAATGCCATATCTGCGGATTTTCAGGAGAATTTCTGGCAACAGAAGAGGGATTTACTTGTCCTAACTGTGGAAACCATGACAGCTCTCAAATGAATGTAATAAGAAGAGTATGCGGTTATTTAAGTCAGCCGGATGCAAGACCTTTCAACAGCGGAAAACAAAAAGAGGTAATGGCAAGAGTAAAACATATGTAGGAGATGTTTAAATGAACTATTCAGATATAAAATTTACTGATATGATTAATGGAAAAGGAATCAGAGTAACTTTGTTTGTAAGCGGCTGCACTCATAGATGCAAAGGCTGCTTTAACAAAGAAACATGGGATTCTGAATATGGAGTTCCTTTTACAAAAGATATTCAGGAAAATATTTTGGAATATTTTGAAAAATTTAATTCTGTCATGCAGGGGCTTTCACTTTTGGGAGGCGATCCTACATATTATAAAAATGTAGAGCCTCTTACAGAATTTACTTCTGAATTTAAAAATAGATTTCCTAAAAAAAATATCTGGATATGGTCTGGTTTTACATGGGAACAAATAATTGCCGATCCTAAAAAATATGCTCTTATGAAAAACTGTGATGTCCTTATAGATGGAAAATTTACAGAAGAACTGAAAGATGTTAATCTGAAATGGAGAGGAAGTTCAAATCAAAGAGTGATTGATATTCAGGCTACAATAAAAAATAATAACGAAATTGTACTTTATGAAAATTAGAAATAAAGAGAGGATAATGTATAAAAATACATTATCCTCTTTTTAATTTAGTTTCTTTTCAGTCTTTTTCGCAATAATTATATTTTATCAGAAAATTTATAATTTTTTCTCTCATAATATTTTCAGGAATATCTTTTTCTTCTTTTAATCTTATAAGTTTTTTTATTTTTTCTTGAATAATATAGGCTTTATTATCCAGACATTCGACATTTCTTATTATAACAGGGTCTTCTGAAACATTCAGAGCAAACAGCCTGCTTCTGAACTCAAATCTGGGATACCTTTTTCTCATTTTAAAAAAAATCAGAAAAGGAAATTTATCATATACTTCAATTGTGTCTTCTATATCTTCAAGGATTTTAAATTCTTCTTCTTTTATGATATTATAAAGCTCTTCAAAATTCAGTTTTTTTAAATCTTCTGCTCTTATATGCATATAGTTCTCCTTAGCACAAAAATTGAATTTACACTAT
The DNA here is from genome assembly GCA_900545035.1 of uncultured Fusobacterium sp. Classification (GTDB taxonomy): domain Bacteria; phylum Fusobacteriota; class Fusobacteriia; order Fusobacteriales; family Fusobacteriaceae; genus Fusobacterium_B. The sequence goes on from UQXM01000090.1 coordinate 3,389, forward strand.
AATGATATCATGTACTTTTTATTATGTGAATAAAAAAATAAAATATTTTAAAAAATTATTGACTAAAAGCATAAAGAATGATATCATATAAATATAAAAATAGTAGATTAATAAAATTTTAGGAGGATTGAAAATGGGTATTGAAACAAATTACAAATATATGCTTGAAGAATATGAGGCAGAAACATTAAAACTTGAAAGATTAAACAGTTTTATAAAAGGAGAAGAGTTCGGTACACTTGATGAAACACAAAAAAGAATTATAACAGAAAAATGTGAACTTTTAACAAAATATATTGCTAAATTAAAAGAACAGATTGATTATGACAAAAATATTTTGGAAGATAAAGCATGTTGTATTTCAGCAGATGGAAATTATGATGAAATCGGAAAGTGTTGCATGAAATAAAAAAATAACAAAGATTAACTGCGGAGAAAATTTTCCGCAGTTTTTTTTATGTATAAATGGATTTTTTGAAATCTAAGAAAGAAAAAGAAAGATTTTGAAAGAAAGTGATTGATTTTTTGAAAAAGATATGGTATCATTCAATTATAAGAGAGGAGGAGATTTATATGCTGAATATCAGTCGTTACAATCTTATATTGGAACTTATAAAAAAGAAAAAGAACATAAAGCTCACTGAAATTATCGAAGAACTGGGAGTGTCGGAAGCTACAGCCAGACGGGATTTAAATTTTCTGGAAGAGAAAGGAAAAATCAGAAGAGTTCATGGAGGAGCTGTTTTGATAGAAGATAAAGAAGAAAATATTGATTACAAAAAACTTATTTTTTCTGAAGAAAAAAATAAAATCGGGAAAAAAGCTGCGGCTTTTATAAAAAACGGAGATACAATTTTTCTTGATGCGGGAAGTACAGCAGAGTGTGTTATAAAATATCTTGCAGACAAAGAAGATATAAAAGTTGTTACAAATGGTTTTACACATATAGAAGAACTTATGAAGGCAGGAGTCGAAACATATCTTCTGGGAGGAAAAATAAAACAGAAAACAGGAGCAACTGTGGGAACAACGGCAATGTTTTCAATGAAAAATTATAATTTTGATGTAGTTCTTATAGGAGCAAACGGAGTAAATGAAGAAGGATATTCCACACCGGATCCTGATGAAGTTCTGGTGAAGAATGAAGCTGTTAAAAGAGGAAAACAGGTATATTTTCTTTGTGATCATTCAAAGTTTTCAGAAAAAAGTTTTATAAATTTTGCTTCTCTTGCTGACGGAATACTTATAACAGACGGAAGTATACCTGAAAAGATACAAAAAAAATTAAATGAGGGAGGATTGAAATGATTTATACAGTTACTTTAAATCCAGCCATAGATTATTATATATCAATGAAAGAATTTAATGAAGGAGAACTTAATTCAATCAATAATGGATATACTCTTCCCGGAGGAAAAGGAATAAATGTTTCAAAGGTTTTAAAAAATTTTGGAATTGAAAGTACGGCTTTGGGATTTGCAGGAGGATTTACAGGAGATTATATAAGAAAAAATTTAAAAGAATATGGAATAACAGAAAAACTTGTAGAACTGAAAGAAAACACAAGAATCAATATAAAACTGAAAACAGATAAAGACGAAAGTGAAATAGCAGGTTATTCTCCGAATATTTCAGCAGCAGAGTGTAAGGAATTTTTGGATACAATTAAAAATATAAAAACGGGAGATATACTTGTACTTTCTGGAAGTGTACCGAGTTCTCTGAATTCAAAAATATATGAAAGAATAATAGATATGCTTCCTGAGGGTGTAAAAGTTATTCTGGACACAAGAGGAGAACCTTTTGAATATGCTCTGAAAAAAGGTATATTTCTTACAAAACCCAATAATGTTGAATTAGGAGAGTTTTTCGGAGAAAAATATGAAACTCTTGATGAAATAATATTAGCAGGAGAAAGATTAAGAAAAATGGGAAGTGAAAATGTTATTATTTCTTTAGGAAAAAATGGTTCTGTTCTTGTTACAGAAAATGGAGCTTGGATTGGAAATGTGCCGAAAGGGACTTTGGTAAGTTCAGTAGGGGCAGGAGATTCAATGGTTGCCGGAACAATTTACGGAATTATAAAAGGGATGAATCTGGAAGAGGCATACAGATATGGAATTGCTTCCGGAAGTGCCACAGCTTTTACAGAAGGACTTACAACTTTTGAAAATATGGAAAAATTATTAAATGATATTACAATAAAGAAATCAGGAGGGGAACAATAATGCTGAGCAAAATGCTGACAGAAAACTGTATCAATCTGAATTTAACAGGGAAAACAAAAGCTGAAATAATTGATGAAATGGTTGAAATTTTATATTCTGCTGGAAAACTTAACGATAAAGAGGAATATAAAAAGGAGATTTTGAAAAGGGAATCACAAAGTTCCACAGGATTGGAAGAGGGAATAGCAATTCCTCATGCTAAAACTTCTGCTGTAAAAGTTCCGAGCATTGCTTTCGGACTTTCAAAAGAGGGAGTGGATTATGAATCGTTAGACGGAGAACCATCTAAGCTTTTCTTTATGATTGCAGCTCCTGCAAATGCTTCTGATACACATATTGAAGTTCTTTCAAAATTGACTACAATGCTTCTTGATGATGATATAAGGGAAAAACTTTTAAATGCAAAAGAACCTAAAGATGTTTTAGAAATTTTAGGACACGAGAATAAAGAAGAAAAAGCAGAAGAAATGGCAGAAACAGAAAAAAATTATGATGTTTTGGCAGTCACTGCTTGTCCTACAGGAATAGCTCACACATATATGGCTGCTGATGCATTGATTAAAAAAGCTAAAGAGTTGGGAATAAAAATAAAAGTTGAAACAAATGGTTCAACTGGTGTTAAAAATATGTTGACTGACGAAGAAATAAAAAATGCAAAAGGAATTATTATTGCGGCTGATAAAAATGTTGAAATGGCAAGGTTTGATGGAAAAAATGTTGAAATAGTTCCTGTTAAAGAGGGAATTAAAAATCCTGAGGGGCTTATTAAAAATGCTGTTAATCAAACAGCACCCGTATACAAAGCTGACGGAAAAGGAGCTGTTCATACAGGTAAGAAAGAAAAAACAGGATTTTACAAACACCTTATGTCAGGGGTATCAAATATGCTTCCATTCGTTGTTGGAGGAGGAATACTTATTGCCCTTTCATTTATGTTTGGTATAAATGCTTCGAATCCAAATGATCCAAGTTTTAATCCAATAGCAAAACTTTTGAGTGATATTGGCGGAGGAAATGCTTTCTTCTTAATGGTTCCTGTTATGGCAGGATTTATTGGTATGAGTATTGCCGACAGACCGGGATTTGCACCTGCAATGGTAGGAGGACTTATTTCTCTTAATAATGGCGGAGGTTTTCTTGGAGGACTTATCGGAGGATTTTTGGGAGGATATGCTGTTGTCTTTTTGAAAAAAGTTTTTTCAAAACTTCCTGACAGTTTTGAAGGATTAAAACCTGTATTGCTGTATCCTTTGTTTGGAATATTTATTACAGGAGCATTGATGTATGGATTTATTGTAAATCCTATTGCTGCTCTTAATAATGGAGTAACAGAATTTTTGAAATCTCTTGGAACAGGAAACCTTGTTTTGCTTGGTGCCGTTCTTGCAGGAATGATGGCAACTGATATGGGAGGACCTATTAATAAAGCTGCATTCACATTTGGAATTATGATGATAACAGCCGGAGATTATGCACCTCATGCAGCAGTAATGGCAGGTGGAATGGTTCCGCCTTTAGGAATTGCCCTTGCAACAACATTCTTTAAAAATAAATTTACAAAAGATGAAAGAGATGCAGGAAAAACTTGCTACATCATGGGACTTTCATTTATCACAGAAGGAGCTATTCCGTTTGCGGCAGCCGACCCTGCAAGAGTTATTCCTGCTTCAATAATCGGAGCTGCAATAGCAGGAGGGCTTTCAATGTTTTTCGGAGTACAGCTTCCTGCTCCTCATGGAGGGCTGTTTGTAATTCCTGTGGTTACAAATCCTGTAATGTATCTTGTATCAATTATTGTTGGTTCAGTAATTACAGCTTTGATTTTAGGATATATTAAAAAACCTGTAAATGAAATAAAATAAATATTTTATAAATTGTCCTCAAGTAAT
>UQXM01000091.1 GCA_900545035.1 uncultured Fusobacterium sp.
AGATGAATGTCAACGAAAGTGCAAAAATAAAAAAAATTCTTGAAAATTTAGGATATGAATTGACTGATAATATAGAAGAAACTGATATTGCTTTTCTTAACACTTGTACAGTAAGAGAAGGAGCAGCAACACAGATTTACGGAAAACTTGGAGAAATAAAAAGAGTGAGAGAAGAGCGTGGAACAAAAATAGTTGTTACAGGGTGCTTTGCTCAGGAACAGGGACAGGAACTTATAAAAAAATTCAATTATATTGATATAGTTATGGGAAATCAAAATATCGGAAGAATTCCCGAAGCTATTGAAGATATAGAAAACAGAAGTGCAAAACATGTAGTGATGACAGATTATGAGGACGAACTGCCGCCAAGAATAGATGCTGATTTTGAATCTAAAAAAACAGCTTCAATAGCAATTACTTATGGATGCAATAACTTCTGTACATATTGTATCGTTCCGTATGTAAGAGGAAGAGAGCGTTCAGTTCCTATGGCAGAACTTATAGAAGAAGCAAAAGAGCTTGTGAAAAAAGGATATAAGGAAATAATTCTTTTGGGACAGAATGTAAATTCATATGGAAAAGGTTTGTCTGAAAACGAAACTTTTGCAAATCTTTTACAAAATATCTGCGATATAGAGGGGGATTTTATAATAAGATTTGTTTCTCCTCATCCAAGAGATTTTACAGATGATGTAATTGATGTAATTGCAAAAAATCCAAAAATAGCAAGATGTCTGCATCTGCCATTACAGTCAGGATCTACAAGAGTATTAAAACTTATGAACAGAGGATATTCAAAAGAGCAGTATATTGCTCTTGCTGAAAAATTGAAAGCAAGAATACCGGGAGTATCTCTTACAGCAGATATTATAGTAGGATTTCCTCAGGAAACAGAAGAAGATTTCCAAGATACACTTGATGTTGTGGAAAAAGTTGGATTTGAGACATCATTTATGTTTATGTATTCAATAAGACAAGGAACAAAAGCGGCTGTTATGGACGGACAGATTGATGATGAAGTGAAAAAAGACAGACTTCACAGACTGATGTCTCTGCAAAACAGTATTTCCAAAAAATTAAGTATGGAATATGAGGGAAAAGTTGAGAGAGTATTGGTTGAAGGTCCGAGCAGAAAAAATAAAGAAATGCTTTCAAGCAGAACTTCCACAAATAAAATAGTTCTTTTCAAAGGAGATGCTTCTCTTGAGGGACAGTTTGTAAATGTTAAAATAAATGAGTGCAGAACATGGACTCTTTACGGAGAAATGGTATCGGACTAAAAGTTTGGAGGACAGATGATAAATTTAGAAAATTATTTATTGAAAGAATTGACTGAAATAGCCAGACAGCTTGGTGTCGATACAGGAAAAAGCAAAAAAAAATCCGATATAATCGAAGCTGTTGAAAAACATATGGAACAGGAAGAGGGATTTGTTTTGGCAGAGGGAATACTTGATATAATGTCTGACGGATATGGATTTCTGAGAGAAACTTCTGTTGAAAAAGATATATATATTTCAGCTTCACAGATAAGAAAATTTAAACTTAGATCTGATGATAAAGTTTTCGGTGAAGTGAGAGAGCCTGTGGGAACAGAAAAAAATTATGCTATGAGAAAAATTCTTCTTGTAAACGGAGGAAGTATTGAAAAAGCAGAAGAGAGAATACCTTTTGATGAACTTACTCCTGCATATCCCGATGAAAAATTGGAATTGGAAACAGGAGCAGATGATATATCAGGAAGAATTATTGATCTTATAGCTCCAATAGGAAAAGGGCAGAGAGGACTTATTGTTGCTCCGCCGAAAGCCGGAAAAACTGTTCTTATCAGCAGTATAGCAAATTCAATAATAGCCAGACATAAAGATGTGGAAGTGTGGATACTTCTTATTGATGAAAGACCGGAAGAGGTTACAGATATAAAAGAAAATGTAACAGGAGCAGAGGTATATTCATCTACATTTGACGAAGACCCAAAAAATCATATAAAAGTAACGGAAGATATTTTGGACAGAGCAAAAAGAAAACTGGAAGACGGAGAAAATGTGGTTATCCTTATGGATTCTCTTACAAGACTTGCCAGAGCATACAATATTGTTGTACCGTCAAGCGGTAAACTTATTTCAGGAGGAATTGATCCGACAGCTCTTTACTATCCGAAAAAATTCTTCGGGTCTGCCAGAAATATAAGAGGAGGAGGCAGTCTTACAATCATTGCCACAGCTCTTATTGATACGGGAAGCAAGATGGACGATATCATATATGAAGAGTTTAAAGGAACAGGAAATATGGAAATACATCTTGACAGAGGACTTGCGCAGCTTAGAATTTATCCTGCAATAGATATTCAAAAATCAGGAACAAGAAAGGAAGAGCTGCTTATAGATGAAAAAAGGTTAAAACTTGTGTGGGAGATAAGAAGATATCTTTCTCAGCTAGATAAAGCCACAGCTGCAAAACAGCTGATAGATAAAATAGCTTCCACAAAAAGCAATGATGCCTTGGTAGAAAGTTACAGATTAATGGAGGAGAAAGAACAAAGGCATGAAAAGATGTATTGATATTTTTGTTTTTATAGCAGAAAAATTAATTGATGTTCTTATTTTTTTTGCTAAGATAATTATGGGAATTTTAGGTGTAATAAAAGCCAGACATCTTGGTTTTGCAGTGGGAACTGCACTTCTGGGACTGACAATCTTCGGAGTTATCAATGTAACATTAAGACCTTTCAGCGATGAAATTACAAATACGGAGAAGTTTACAGATTATTATCAGGATACTGATGAAGAAAACGGGGGATATTCTCTTCTTAGCAGCAACTATTTCACTATTCATAAAATTTATGATACAGCAGGAAAAAAGATTCTTGGAAATTTAGAGAATACAAAACCATTTTTTCAAAAGCCTCAAAGAATTCCTTATAAAGTTGTGGCAGGGGATACACTTTCAGGAATTTCTGAAAAGTTTAATCAGAAAATTGCTATAATAAAAATGAACAATCCGGACCTTACGGCAAATATAAGAATAGGACAGAAGATTGATATCGCTTCTGTAAACGGAGTCTTTTATAAAGTGAAAAAAGGGGACAGTCTTTATAAGATTGCTTATAAATATAAAGTCAGTGTTGATGACATCAGAAACTACAATGAACTGGAAACAGAAGAGCTTTCTGTGGGACAGGAAATTTTCCTGAAAGATCCGGATATAGATGTTGTAACAGAAATGGCACCTCTTGGAAGCGGATTTAAAATGCCTATAACTTATACAGGTGTTTCAAGTCCTTACGGAAACAGATTTCACCCTGTGTTAAAGAGATATATTTCTCATGCGGGAGTAGATTTGAGAGCAAGATATATTCCTGTTTATGCTTCAAGAGGGGGAAAAGTAATTTTTGCAGGTACTCAGAGCGGATATGGAAAACTTGTAAAAATAAAACATGCCAATGGATACGAAACAAGATATGCTCATCTTAACAAAATCTATGTAAAAAATGGGCAGCAATTAAAACAAGGAGATGTCATAGGTCAAAGCGGAATGACAGGAAGAGTAACAGGACCACACCTGCATTTTGAAATAAGAAAAAACGGAAAAACTTTAAATCCAATGAAAGTATTGGACAGATAAAGAAGAGGCTGTTGCGGCAGCCTCTTCTTATACATAATTTTTAAATTTTTATTTGGGGGAATAAGATGAGTATTAAAGATTTTTTGAGAAAAAAAGATGTTGTTATAAGTACTGAAAGATATCTTATAGGTGCGTTGAGCAATATGGCAATGGGACTTTTTGCTTCTCTGCTTGTTGGAACTATTTTAAAAAGTGTGGGAGGAAAATTTCATATTGCATATCTGACAGAACAGGTTGCACCTATGGCAATGAGTATGACAGGTTCTGCAATAGGAGTTGCAATTGCAATGGCACTGAAAGCACCTCCTCTTGTAATGTTTGCGGCAACAATAACAGGAGCTTCTGGAAATGCGGCAGGAGGACCTGTGGGAGCTTTGATTGCAACAGTTGTTGGTGTGGAGCTTGGAAAAATCGTATCGAAAGAAACTAAAATAGATATAATTCTTACTCCTACTCTTACAATAATTTCAGGTATGCTTGCAGGAGGGCTTGTAGGACCGAGTATTGCAAAAGTTATGTGGGCTTTCGGAGAGCTTGTTATGAAAGCAACAGAACTCCAGCCATTTTATATGGGAATAATTGTTTCTGTTGTGGTTGGAATAGTTCTTACTCTTCCGATAAGCAGTGCAGCTCTTTGTATGATGTTAGGTCTGAGCGGACTGGCAGCCGGAGCTGCAACAGTTGGGTGTTGCTGTCAAATGGTTGGTTTTGCTGTGATGAGTTTTAAAGAAAATGGCTGGGGCGGATTGGCAGCTCAGGGAATAGGAACATCAATGCTTCAAATGGGAAATATTGTAAAAAACTGGAAAATATGGATACCGCCGACACTTGCTTCTGCAATTTTAGGACCTCTTGCAACTATGGTTTTTAAAATGGAAAACAGTCCGATAGGAGCAGGAATGGGAAGCTGCGGTTTTGTCGGACAGATAGCAACAATATCTTCAATGAACGAAGCAGGAAGAGGAGGAATAAATCTTTATATTGCAATAATTCTTCTTCATTTTGTACTTCCTGCAGCAGTAACTCTTGCAATAGCATATTTTATGAGAAAGAAAAATTATATTAAAGAGGGAGATTTGAAATTAAACCTTTAATAAAAAAAATGAGTCAAAAGAGTATATATTTATGGTAAACATATAAATAACACATATGACGGAGAAAGATTATGAGAAAGAGCAGAGAAATACAGATAGGAAATATTTTTATGGGAGGAGATAATCCTATAATTATTCAGTCTATGACAAATACTTTTACAAAAGATGCCGAAGCTACAATAAAACAGATTTTGGAATTGGAAGCAGAGGGGTGTCAGCTTGTAAGAATAACTGTAAACAATGAAGAGGCTGCAGAAGCCATAAAAGAAATAAAAAAAAGAATTCATATTCCTCTTGTTGCAGACATTCATTTCGATTACAGGCTGGCAGTAAAAGCTATTGAAAACGGAGTTGACAAGCTTAGAATAAATCCGGGGAATATCGGTGACGATGAAAAAGTAAAAATTGTTGTGGAAAAAGCAAAAGAATATAATGTTCCTATAAGAATAGGAGTAAATTCGGGGTCTATCGAGAAAAAAATTTTGGAAAAATATGGAAAACCCACAGCAGACGGAATGGTTGAAAGTGCCATGTATCATGTGGGACTTTTGGAAAAATTTAATTTTCATAATATAGTTATATCTTTGAAAGCAAGTAATGTACAGATGATGATAGAGGCTTACAGGAAAATAGCCAAACTTGTGGATTATCCTCTTCATTTGGGAGTAACGGAAGCAGGAACAGCTTTTCAGGGAACCGTGAAATCTGCAATAGGGATAGGAAGCCTTTTGGCTGACGGAATAGGAGATACCATAAGAGTATCTCTTACAGAAAATCCTGTGGAAGAAATAAAAGTTGCGAAAGAAATTTTAAAAGTTCTTGGGCTTAGAAAGGGAGTTGAAATTATTTCCTGTCCTACCTGCGGAAGAACAGAGATAGATTTGATAAGTCTTGCCAAAAAAGTTGAAAAAGAATTTGGAAATCTTGACAGAGAAATAAAAATTGCTGTTATGGGCTGTGTGGTAAACGGACCGGGAGAAGCAAAAGAAGCTGATTACGGAGTGGCAGGAGGAAAAGGAGAGGGACTTCTTTTCAAAAAAGGTAAAATTATAAAAAAAGTAAAAGAAGATGAAATAATTTCAGAATTGAGAGCTATGATAGAGGGTGATAATTATGAAAAAAATTAAATATCTTTTATGTGCTTTTGTAATGATATTCTTTTCAGGATGTACAGCATTGGATGCTCTGCTTCCTCAAACTTCTACAGAGGAGATAAGTCTTGTGAAAGAAGAGGGAAGACATCTTTTCATGGTAAATTATAATGAAAAATATGCAAATCATATGTATCTTGCCAATGTACAAATCAAGCCGGGAGTTCCTTATTATGTAAAAGAGGGAAAATATTGGTTCAGATTTGATGATGTTGAAGAATACAGAATATCTCTTATGTTCAGCAGGTCAAGTGGAGGAAGCGATGACGAAGCATTTGACGGACCTACTGATTTAAGTTATCAATTTGTAAAAAGAATTAATATGAATGAAGATAAAATCATTAATTTAGAGGGAAAAAGAAATAAAATAATATTTACAAAAGGAAAAGGTTTCAAATAAAATAAAAAAAAATTAACTTTTTTGACAGAAATCAGGTCAAATAAGTTATAAAAGGAAAAAGAAAATAAAAAAAGTTGTTGTACAAAGGGGAGATTATGGATTTTGATGAGATTTACGACGAGTATTTCGATCGGGTATATTACAAAATCCTCAGTTCAGTAAAAAATCCGGAAGACGCAGAAGATATTGCACAGGAAGTGTTTATCAGTGTATATAAAAATCTGCATAAGTTTCGTGCAGACAGTAAAATATATACTTGGATATATAGGATTGCCATAAACAAAACTTATGATTTCTTTAGGAAAAAGAAAATTGATTTAGAATTGAATGAGGAGATACTTAATATAGCTGACAACGAAGATCTTAACGGAAGCATGATTGTTGAGGAAAATTTAAAAAAACTCAGCAAGGAAGAGCGTGAAATTCTGGTACTTAAAGATGTATATGGATATAAACTGAGAGAAATATCAGATATGAAAAACAGAAATATTTCCACGATAAAATCAATATATTACAAAGCACTTAAGAGTTTGGAGGAGGATTAGGCATATGACACCGAAGGAAAGAGTCAGACTGAATGTATATAAAGCATTACTGGAGGAGGAAAAAAGAAAAAGCAGAAGAAAATCTTATCTGTCAGTATCTGTTTTTGTTATAGGAATTTTTGCAGGTTCTGTTTATAATTTTATACCAAGCAGAAATGTACAGATTATGGAGCCTGTAAGAAGTTATACAGCTGATGTGGGAGAAAAAAGTTTCAGAAGCAATATGGAAGCAATAGATAATTTCTTCAGCAAAAATTCCATTGAGCAGGAACAAAAAGAGATAAAAACAGATGAATACTTTGTAATGAATATGCAGGTGTAATTGGAGGCTTAACATGAAAAAAATATATACTATAATTTGCAGTTTACTATTAGGAAGCACTCTTTTGGCAGCTGATGCACCAACAGAAAGTCTGGGAGTGATAACAGATAAAGATTTTGCTCAGATAGGGGTATCCAGAGAAAGCGTGATAAAAGCTAAAGAGATTATTGATAAATCGAGAAACAGATATGAGTATCTTATTCTTGACAGAAGAAGCAAAGAACTGGAAATCAATAAGTGTATCCTTGAGGG
>UQXM01000092.1 GCA_900545035.1 uncultured Fusobacterium sp.
AATAATCAAAAATTAAAAATTTGCAAATATTTTTTTAATATATATATATAATATATTTTTAAAATACGGAATTTTGGAATATAATTAGGATAGAATAATGGGGAAAAGTTGCTTAAACAATAAATCCCTGAATTTTATAACAAAACATACTCAAAAAATGATAAAAAATTTATCATAAATGAGGTTTCTGTTATGAACTGCTTGACTTCTTAAAGCCGAAGAAGTATAAGAATATATAGGTTGTATAAAGACAGAAAGATTTTTAATAATGCTCGGTTTAGTTTTTTTGTTTTTAAGATTTTGAAGATTAGAGAGAATAATACAAACAGGAGGAATATTGATGTCAAAAGTATATTTAGTAACAGCAAAAAGAACACCTATCGGAAGTTTTTTAGGAAGTCTTAAAGGAGTAGAACCAGGAGATCTTGGTGCAATAGTTATAAAAAAAGTTATAGAAGAAACAGGAATCAACCCAGCTGACCTTGATGAAGTAGTAATGGGAAATGTATTACATGCAGGACATAAGCAAGGTGTAGGAAGACAAGCTGCAGTTAAAGGAGGAGTACCGGTAGAAGTACCTGCTTATTCAGTAAATATGATCTGCGGAAGCGGACTTAAATCAGTAAACCTTGCTTACAGCGAAATAAAAGCAGGAGAAGCTAACTTAATTCTTGCAGGTGGAGTAGAATCTATGTCTAATGCGGGATTTGTATTACCTGCTTCTGTAAGAACTGGATTTAAAATGGGAGATCTTAAAATGAAAGACCACATGGTAACAGACGGACTTACAGATGCATTTAATGACTACCATATGGGAATTACTGCTGAAAATATAGTAGAGAAATATGGATTAACAAGAGAGGAGCAAGACGAATTTGCAATGAACTCTCAAAGAAAAGCTATTGCAGCTGTTGACGGAGGAGTATTTGACGAAGAAATAGTTCCTGTTGAAGTAAAAGTTAAAAAAGAAACAGTTCTTTTCTCAAGAGATGAACACCCTAACAGAAAATCAACTCCAGAAATATTAGCTAAATTAAAACCTGCATTTAAAAAAGACGGTTCAGTTACAGCAGGAAATGCATCTGGATTAAACGACGGAGCATCAGTAGCTCTTCTTGCATCTGAAGAAGCTGTTGCAAAATATAACTTAAAACCTATGGCTGAAATAGTTGCAGTAGGACAAGGCGGAGTAGATCCTTCTATAATGGGAATGGGACCTGTTCCTGCAATAAAAGATGTATTAACTAAAGCAGGATTAAAATTAACTGACATAGAATTATTTGAATTAAACGAAGCATTTGCTGCTCAATCTCTTGGAGTAATCAAACAGCTTTGTGAAGATCACGGAGTAACAAAAGAATGGATACTTGAAAGAGCTAACGTAAACGGAGGAGCTATTGCTTTGGGACACCCAATCGGAGCTTCTGGAAACAGAATTTTAACAACACTTGTATACGAAATGAGAAGAAGACAAGTTACTTATGGACTTGCTACTCTATGTATAGGTGGAGGAATGGGAGCTTCTATAATCTTAAAAAGAATATAGCAGAAATCATGATTTGAAATGATTTTATTTTTCGGCAGAGTTTTTAAAACTTCTGCCGGAAATTAAAAATAAATTGCAGAAATAAAAAATACATCAGGCAACATCAATAAAAAATAGAAAGTTAACACGACTAGTAGGAGGATTAGTAGAATGGAATTTAATGTACCTAAGACACATGAACTTTTCAGACAAATGATAAGAGAATTTGCTGAAAAAGAGGTAAAACCTTTAGCTACAGAGCTAGATGAAGAAGAAAGATTCCCAGTTGAAACAGTTAAAAAAATGGCTGAAATAGGAATAATGGGAATTCCTATTCCTAAAGAATATGGAGGAGCAGGTGGAGATAACTTAATGTATGCTATGGCAGTTGAAGAGTTATCAAAAGTATGCGGAACTACTGGAGTTGTTGTTTCTGCTCACACTTCTCTTGGAACTTGGCCAATACTTAAATTCGGTACAGAAGCTCAAAAACAAAAATACTTACCTAAATTAGCAAGCGGAGAATGGATCGGAGCTTTCGGACTTACTGAGCCAAATGCAGGTACAGATGCAGCAGGACAACAAACAACAGCTGTATTCGACGAAGCTACTCAAGAATGGGTAATCAACGGTTCAAAAATATTCATAACAAATGCAGGATATGCTCATGTTTATGTAATATTTGCTATGACTGACAGAAGCAAAGGATTAAAAGGAATATCATCTTTCATAATCGAAGCTGGAACTCCTGGATTTACAATTGGTAAAAAAGAGAAAAAACTTGGAATCAGAGGATCAGCAACTTGCGAATTAATATTTGAAGACGCAAGAATTCCAAAAGACAACTTATTAGGTGAAATTGGAAAAGGATTCAAAATTGCGATGATGACTCTTGACGGAGGAAGAATCGGAATAGCATCTCAAGCATTAGGACTTGCTCAAGGAGCTCTTGATGAAACAGTTGCTTATGTAAAAGAAAGAAAACAATTTGGAAAAGCTATTGCTAAATTCCAAAATACTCAGTTCCAATTAGCTGACCTTGAAGTAAAAGTAGAAGCAGCAAGACTTCTTGTTTACAAAGCAGCTTGGAGAGAAAGCAACCACTTACCATATACAATAGATGCAGCAAGAGCAAAACTATTTGCAGCTGAAACAGCTATGGAAGTAACAACTAAGGCAGTTCAATTACACGGAGGATATGGATACACAAGAGAATATCCAGTTGAAAGAATGATGAGAGATGCTAAGATAACTGAAATCTATGAAGGAACATCAGAAGTTCAAAGAATGGTAATTGCAGGAAACCTTTTAAAATAAACCGATTTTAAGAAATAAAAATATATGAATGGATATATGGAGGAATGGAAGATGAAAATAGTAGTTTGTATAAAACAGGTTCCAGATACAACTGAGATAAAATTGGATCCAGTAAAAGGAACACTTATCAGAGATGGAGTTCCTAGTATCATGAACCCAGACGATAAAGGTGGATTAGAAGAAGCTCTAAAATTAAAAGATAAATACGGAGCTCATGTAACAGTTATTACAATGGGACCTCCTCAAGCAGAAGCTATTCTAAGAGAAGCTTATGCAATGGGTGCTGACAGAGCAATCCTATTAACTGACAGAAAATTCGGAGGAGCAGATACTCTTGCAACTTCTAACACAATCGCTGCTGCATTAAGAAATTTAGATGCTGACCTTATTATAGCAGGAAGACAAGCAATCGACGGAGATACTGCACAAGTTGGTCCTCAGATTGCTGAACACTTAGGATTACCTCAAGTATCTTATGTAAAAGAAATGGAATATAATAAAGATGAAAATTCATTAAGAATAAAAAGAGTTGTTGAAGACGGATACTATGTGGTAGATGTTCAATTACCAGCTCTTATCACAGTATTATCTGAAGCTAACGCTCCAAGATATATGAGAGTAAAAGGAATAGTTGAAGCTTTCGACAGAGAAGTTGAAGTTTGGACAGCAGACAATGTAACTGTTGACCCAGCAGTAATAGGACTTGCTGGTTCTCCAACTAAAGTTAAAAAATCATTTACTAAGGGTGCTAAACAAGCTGGTAAAGTATTTGAATTAGATACAAAAGAAGCTGTAAACTTAATTATAGAAAAATTAAAAGAAAAGTTTGTTATTTAGTTTGACAACGAGAAACCTTAGGAAAAAGGAGATAGGATAATGGATTTTAAAGATTATAAAGGAATATTAGTATTCGCAGAACAAAGAGAAGGGGTAATTCAAAACGTAGGTTTGGAATTAATCGGAAAAGCTAAAGAATTAGCTGCAAAATTAGATGTACCAGTTACAGCTGCTTTAATAGGATACAATGTTGGAGGACTTGCTCAAACATTAATCGAATATGGAGCAGACAAAGTATTAGTAGTAGACAATGCAAGATTAGAAATATATGATACAGAAGCTTATGCTCAAGTATTCAAAGCTATAATTGATGCTAAAAAACCTGAAATCGTTTTATTCGGAGCTACAACATTAGGAAGAGACCTTGCTCCAAGAGTATCTTCAAGAATGGCTACAGGACTTACAGCAGACTGTACAAAACTTGAAATCTCTGAAGAAACTAAAGGACTTGAAATGACAAGACCTGCTTTCGGTGGAAACCTTATGGCAACAATCATATGTCCAGATCACAGACCTCAAATGTCTACAGTAAGACCTGGAGTTATGCAGAAATTAGCAAGAGAAGAAGGAAGACAAGGAGAAGTTGAAAACTTCCCAGTAACTCTTGACACTTCTAAAATGAAAGTTAAAGTAGTTCAAATAGTTAAAGAAACATCTAACAAAGTTGACATTTCTGAAGCTAAAATACTTGTTTCTGGAGGAAGAGGAATCGGTTCAGCTGAAAACTTTGCAGCACTTGAAGCTGTTGCAAAAGAAATCGGTGCAACAGTATCTGCATCAAGAGCAGCTGTTGACGCTGGATATATTGAACACGACAGACAAGTTGGACAAACTGGTAAAACAGTTAGACCTGACATCTACTTTGCTTGCGGAATCTCTGGAGCAATCCAACACGTTGCAGGTATGGAAGAATCTGAATATATCGTAGCTATCAACAAAGATAAAGATGCTCCAATATTCGGAATTGCTGACTTAGGAATTGTAGGGGACGCTAACAAAATAGCTCCATTATTGGCTGAAGAATTAAAAAAAGTAATCGCAGCTAAATAATAAGTCTTAAAATTAAATTATAAAAAGGGCAGATATTCTGCCCTTTTTGTGTTATTTTGATTTAAGAAAGGAAAAATATGATACTTGAAATAAGAGAGAAACTCATAAAACTTTCGGAAAATGGATATAAAAAATTTAATGAAAAATTTATACCTGGCTGTGAAAATATTTTAGGTGTAAGAACTCCTGTTTTAAGAGAAATTGCTAAAATGATTATTCAAAGCAAAAAAGGTGAGGAGTATATTCTTTGTGAAAGTATGAAATATCATGAAGAATTTCTTTTGCAGGGAATGGTTATAGGGTTTCAGAAAATGAAATTTGAGGAAAAAACAGTATTGATTGAAAAATTTGTTCCCAGAATAGAAAATTGGGCTGTGTGTGATAATTTTTGTACGGTTTTAAAAACTTCTAAAAAAGACAGAGAGAAATTATAGAATTTTTTAGAGAAATATTTTTTAAGCAATAAAGAATATGAAATAAGGTTTGCTGTGGTTATGTGTTTAAAAAATTTTATAAACGAGGAATATTTATATAAAGTTTTTAAAAGAATAGACAGTCTTAAAGAGAAGAAGGGTTATTATGTCCGAATGGGCATAGCTTGGACTGTGGCAGAGGCTTTTATAAAGTATCCTGAAATAACTTTACAGTATTTGAGAGACAATAATCTTGATGATTTTACTTTCAATAAGACAATTCAAAAAATATGTGAATCTTTCAGAGTTGAAAAAGAGATGAAGGAATATCTTAAAACTTTAAAAAGATGAAACTGATATGTCTGAGAGCTTGTAATATCTGTTTAGAAGCATTTTATATTATATAAAATAAAAAGAGTACAGAAATTAAAGAAGTGTGTAAAAAACTGTTCAGAGCCTTTTAGAGAGCTTTGGACTTATACATATAATTTTTATCTCTTGACAAAATTTATTCACGAGCCTATACTTTAAAAAATTATTATTGATAATAAGAATATTCAGGAGGAAATTAAAAAAGCATGACAGATATAATTTTATTTGATTTAGATAACACAATATTTGACTTCAGCAGGGCAGAACATATGGCTCTTGCAAAAACACTTACAGAAATAGGGATAGAGCCGAAAAAAGAGATTTTGGATAAATATAGTGTTATAAATCTTGCTCAGTGGAAACTTCTTGAGCAGAAAAAAATAACAAGAAGCGAATTGAAAATAAGGAGATATAAATTATTTTTTGAGGAACTGGGAGTAGATTATCCACCACAGGAAGCTGCAAAAATGTATGAACATTTTTTGGGGATAGGGCATTATTATATTGAGGGAGCAGAAAAGATGCTTGAGGAACTTTCAAAAAAATATTCTCTTTATCTTGTAACTAACGGGATAACAAATGTTCAGACGAGAAGAATTGCCAGTGCAGGTCTTGAAAAATATTTTAAAGGTATTTTCATTTCAGAAGAAATAGGACACGATAAACCAAGCAGAGAGTATTTTGAATACTGCTTTGAGCATATGGAAAATTTTACCAAAGACAGAGCAATAATTATCGGGGACAGTCTTTCTTCTGATATTCTGGGAGGAATAAATGCGGGAATAAGAACTGTGTGGTTTAACTCAAAAGGTGAACCGAAAAATCCTGAAATCCCTGCTGACTATGAAATCACACATTTAGACCAAGTGAAAACACTTTTAGAAAAAATATAAAATAAAATTTTGTAAAAAAAATATCTGCTGTTTATTTTGCTTACTTCACTAAAAATGATAAATTCAGACTTTGTCCTCAGACATATCATTTTTTAGTGTTCAGTTTGCTTCATAAATTACGCAGATATTTTTAATATCGAAACTTTTATTTTATAATTTTATTTGTAGATTATGGAAGAACTTCAATAGTTACTCTTCTGTTCATCTCTCTTCCTGCTGCTGTTTCATTTGAAGCTACAGGCATATCAGGTCCCATTCCAAGAGCATTCATTCTTTCAGGAGAAACTCCCTGAGCAATCAGATAGTTTCTTACACTGTATGCTCTTTGCTGAGAAAGGTTAAGGTTGTAATTATATGAACCTGTATTGTCAGTATATCCCACAATTCTTATTTTTGAACCAGGATAGTTGTTAAGAACATATGCAATAGAGTTCAAAGGTCTTGCAAATTCAGGTTTAATTTGAGCCTGATTTGTTTTGAATGTAAGTCCTCCGGGAAGAGTAAGCAGAATAGAATTTCCTGTATTAACTATTCCCACTCCTGAATTAGCCAGAACACTTCTGAATTCATTTTCCTGTCTTTGCATAGAAGAACCTACCGCAGTACCAAGAAGAGCACCTACACCGGCTCCTATAAGAGTTCCTTTAGTATCTCCTCCTATTACTTGTCCTGCAAGAGCTCCTGCAGCGGCTCCGCCCAAAGCTCCTCCTGCTGTATATGATGTAGACCCTTCAGGTCTTACAAATCCACTTGAACAACCTGTTAAAATCGTAGAAGCAAGAAGAAAACCGACCATTATTTTTTTTGTTTCCATAATGTATTACCTCCTGTGATAAAAAATTTTTAAAAATTTATGAAAAATTTAAAAATATTTTTATTAAATTTTTTATATTTTTATTTTATCACACATATA
>UQXM01000093.1 GCA_900545035.1 uncultured Fusobacterium sp.
ACTTATTGTAAAAAATATTCCCACTCCCATGAGCACAATTATCAAATAATTTCCCCATATTAAGCCGGATATTTTTTCCAATAAAATTTCTAAATTTTCCATAATAAAATATTCCTCCCAAAATCACTTTTTAATATATATTTTATATTATCATATTCAACACATTTTTTCAAATAAAAATGTGTTATTTTATGCTAAAATGTTGCTTTTTTATATTTTTTTAGCAGTTTGAAACAATAATATTTTATCTCTCTGTAAAAATATATAAAAAAAACTACCGCAGATTTTATTCCGCGGTAATTTTTTTGGTAGTATAAATTAATATTTTAGGGACAATAAATTTTTATATATACATCAGTGATTTATGGAAAATATCATGTTTCCTTATTTATAATATATTGGAGAGATGAGAACAGAAACAAGATATTTTCCACAAATATAAAGTATATATTTAAATTAAAGTGAGAAACCTTAGTCAAATAAAAAAATCTTTTATTTTTCTAAAATCCCTAACTCTAAGTTGCAAATAATGATATTCTTCATATCATCGTGGTAATTATAACCGACATATATATTTTTTGTATATCCTTTTTAAAATTTATTTTTTCTGTTTCTCAGTCTCTCTTTTACTTATCCAGTTTCAAAGTAAAATAAAATTTTACTCTGTTATTAAGATTTACCACTCCATAACTGCTTTCATGTGCTTTTAAAATATTTGAAACTATATAAAGCCCAAGTCCTCTTTGAGAGTTATTGCTTGTTGTATAAAATTTATTCCATATTTTGCTTATATCTGTTTCCGGGATAGGTTCTCCGTCATTGGAAACAGATACTGCTGCTCTGTCATTGGGAATTTCTTCCACATCTATTTTTATCTCTGTCTTTGCATAATTATAACCATTTTTAATCAAATTAAAAATAACCTGCTCTATTTTTTCCCTGTCCCCTCTTACAAAAATCTCTCTTTCGTCATCGAAAATAATCTTTTTGTCGGAAAGTTCTTTTTGATAAATATAAAGCCCAAGCTTTATCACAGGAATAATATCAAATCTTTCTATTATCAGATTATTTTTCTCTCTGCTCTCATCTTTAGGAATAAGAAGAGTTTCTTCCGAAAGTCTTAAAAGTCTTTTTGCTTCTGAAAGTATAATTTCTATCTCTTCATCATCTTTGTATTTATCCTGTATCAATTCTCCGAATCCCATAATAAGCGACAGAGGTGTTTTTATTTCGTGCATGAAGCTCATAATTTTTTCTTCCAGTTCCTCTTTTTTGATAATATTTTTTTCAGCTTCATCTCTGTACAGCTTAATTACATTTTCAAGTCTGTCTGCCATTTCATCAACTTTAAAATAAAGTTCCCCTATTTCATCGTTTTTATGGTAAACAATATCATTTTTAAAATTAAGTTTTGATATTCTCTCTGCAACTTTTGATAAGTATACAATCGGATTAACCAAAAAATAATCTAAAAACTGTCCGATTACCAAAGTCAGAAGCAGAAGAAAAACAGCTTTAAAATAAAAGTATATTCTCAATGTGGGAAATACTGTACTCAAATTTTGATAAGAATAATAAATATATACTTTATATCCGTTTATCAATTTTTTTATAATCTCCACATCTTGTCCGTTGCTGTCCGTAAAAATATGTTTTTCATTTTTTACATCGGGAAGTTTTGATAAAGATTCTATAAAATTGATAATCTGCGGAGAAAAATAATCAGAATCCGATGTAGCAGAAACTGTCCCTTTCAGTGAATAAGTTCTCTGATTTCTCAATGTTGCAAATTTATAATCCTCATACACTCTGTCTATACACTGAATGGATATCGGCAGATAATATTTTTCTGCCAAAATATCTATACCTATAAGTTTTATAGGCTCTTTGTCAATAAGATAAAATCTGTCATCTGAATAAAGATTATTTAAAAAAGCATTCAGAAGAATTATTTTATCTCCCTCTTCTGTATTAAGAGTAAAATAATCAAAATTATTTATATTTACTATCTCATCATCTTTAACAATAAGAACTACACTTGAAGTGCTGTCCTGAAAATTTTTAAGTTTTTTAAAATCCACACCGTTTGAATTTATAAAATCAATTTTTTCAAGCTGTTTCTGTTTTTGTATTCTGAAAAATTTTTCAAAATAAAATTCTCCTGAAAAAAATTCAAGTGCTACTATTGAAAAAAACATAAGTGCCAGAATAATAAGAATTTTTGGCTTTAATTTCATTAACTGTTCACCTCAAATTTATAACCTACAAGCTTCACTGTTTTTATAAATTTTGAGTATTCACCAAGCCTTTGTCTTAATTTTTTTATGTGATTATCAATCACTCTGTCATTTCCTATAAAAGAATAACCCCATACAGATGTGATAATCTGCTCTCTTGTAACAACTGTGTTTTCGTTGTCAATGAGATACATAAGAATTTCTCTTTCTTTAGGCGGAAAATCTATTTCATTTCCTTTTAAAATTATTTTCTTTCCTTTTTCTTCTATTTCAAGTTCTCCATATTTTTTATTAACCTTTGTCTTTTTAAGATATCTTGTTACTATGGAAATCAAAAGTTGTTTCGGAAAAGGTTTCGTGATATATCCGTCTGCCCCCGCATCATATGCAAGAACCTGACTTTTTTCATCTGACAATGCTGTGATAAAAATAATCGGTACTTGTGAAAATTTTCTTATCTCCTTTGTCAGTTCCAGTCCGTTAAGTTTCGGCATCATAATATCAACCAAAAGAAGAGAATATTTGTTGCCGTTTTCCAATTTTTCCAAAGCTTCCTCTCCGTCTGTTGCCTCATCCACTTCTATATTTTCACTTTTTAAAATAGTGCTGATGAGCTTTCTCATATTGAGAGTATCTTCTACAAGCAGTACCATGTAATCCCTCCTTAAAATTTTCGCTTCTTATATTATAACCCAAAAAACTTCATCTTTCTATATTTTTCAATTAATTAACAAATAAAATTTTATTTGTTAATGCTTCTCTTTAATAAATCCTTTTTTGTAAGCTTCCAAAAGTTCGTACAAATCATCAATCTGACTTTCAAGTTTTGCCCCGATATCTGTATCTTTCACTCTCTTTCTCTGTAACACTCTTTTTACAATTCTTGTGGAAGAATGAATATCAATACAATTTTCAATTGCATTCTTTACATCTTGGAAAGGTTTGTGTGATACAAGTTTCAATCCGTATGAGTTATAAATCAGAGTATATCCCGCCAGCCCTGTTTCTGACTGATAAGCTTTTGAAAATCCCCCGTCGATAACTATCAGTCTGTTTTGAGCCTTTACCGGATTTTCTCCGTTTTTTTCTTTTACAGGAACATGTCCGTTGATTATATGAGATGTTTCAGGATTTAAATCAAATTCTTTAAAAATCATATTTATAAAATCTATATCCTCATAAAAAGAATAATACGGATTTTTATTTTCTTTATGAAGTGCTTTGTCGTTTATAAAATATCTCTCAAAAGTTTTCATTGCATCTTTTCCAAAAAGAGGAGAGTCTGCTCCGCACCACAAATACCACATAAAATCAGTGGCTTTTCTTTTTTCTTCCGAACCCTCCCTGCTGAAATATCCCTGTCTGCATATTCTGTCCGCTTCTTCAAGGTAACTTTTTCCCCATAAAATTTTACCGTCAATATTTACTTTTGTAAATTCTTTATCCTTTGTTACAGGAATGCAGCCGTGAAACAGCAGATTTGAATTATATTTTAAAAACATACTTCCCTTTGCAAAAAGAAATTTTATATGTCTTTGAAGTTTTTCACTGTGAAGAAAACTTTTTTTCAATTTATTTACTATCTCTTCCTCTTCAGAAGTAAGTTTTAATGGATTTTCAGGATTTATTGTAGGAAAATTTTTGTCATTCAGTTCGTAATCACTTCCGTTTATATGAATAATTCCTTTTTCGTAATCAATTTTATCAAGAAGAATTCTGTTTTCCATATCAAACTGCGGATTATTTTTTATAATCCCCGCTTCTACTTTAAACTGAATAACCGAAACAGCTTTATGAATTTTACTCATAAGAACTGTATCCCCTTCATTTCGGCTCTCTTTTGGAATAAAAGATGTACAGCTGTCGTCAGCATATGTATTCATGGCAAATCTTGCAAGAGGAAGCAGATTTATTCCGTAAACATCTTCCAAAATATCTGTATTTGAATATCTGCTGCAAATTCTTACAACATTGGTTATCGCTCCCAAATGTCCAGCTGCTGCATTCATCCATAAAATATCATGGTTTCCCCATTGAATATCTACATTGTGATAATTCATCAGTCTGTCCATAATTTTGTGTGGAGCAGGTCCTCTGTCATAAATATCTCCCACAATATGCAGTACATCAATAGTCAACCTTTGAATCAGTTCAGATATTGCAATTATAAATTCTTTTGCTCTGTCAAGTTCAATTATTGTATTTATAATATTTCTCACATATTCTCTTTTATTATATGAAAACTCTTTTTCGTGCAGAAGTTCCTGTATAATATATGAAAAATCTTTAGGCAGAGCCTTTCTTACTTTTGAAGCTGTGTATTTTGAACTTATCACTTTGCACACCTGAACAAGACGAAGAATAGTAACCCTGTACCAGCTTTCCATATCTGTTCCTTGTTCCTGAATAAAATTAATTTTCTCCTCAGGATAATAAATCACTGTGGCAAGCTGCTTTTTAAATTTTTCTTCAAGAGTATCTCCGAATATATCATCAATCTTATCTTTTATTACCCCCGAACCATTTCTCAAAACATGATTGAATGCCTGATATTCTCCATGAATATCTGTAAGAAAATGTTCAGTTCCTTTCGGCAGATTAAGAATAGCTTTTAAATTTATAATTTCTGTTGCTGTTGCTCCTATTGTAGGAAAAGACTCTGACAGAAGTCTTAAAAATTTTAAATTATCATTCATACCTTCGCCTCCGATGTATTATAAATAGTAATTACATATTACTACATTATACTATATAAAACGAAAAATTTAACTTAAAATTTTTAATTCATTCTTAATATGAAAATATGAAAAGTAAATTCAAAAATAAAAAACAGGTCCTTCCTATTATATATTAACAAATTGTAAAAATAAAATTATCGGTATTAAAAATACTGCGTAATTTATGCAGCGAAACAGAATACAGGAAATTTGACTGTCTGAGTGAAACGAGTTTCAAATTTCCTTTCTGTAAGCAAAATAAATAGCAGATATTTTTTCTTAGATAATTTTATTTTTTACAATTTTATACATTGAACCTGTTTTTATTTAATTACATTGCCGCTAATTTTTTAGTCATTAGTTCTGTTACCATTTGAGGATTTGCTTTTCCTTTGGAAAGTTTCATTGCCTGTCCGATAAGACCTTTCAAGACTCTAGGTTTTCTTCCCTCATCGGAATTTTTATAATCCTCTATAAGTTTTGGATTGTTTGCAAGTACTTCGTCAACAAGAGCTTCTATTGCTCCGTCATCTGCAACCTGTGCCATTTTTTCTTCCTTAACAATAGTTTCAGGATCTCTTTTATCAGTAAGTTTCATTTCAAATAAAGTTTTTGCAATTTTTGAAGAAATAACATTTGTATCAATCAGTTTGATTATTTTTCCCAAATCTTCTGCTGACACTGCAAAATCTTTAAGTTCTGTATTTGTATGTTTCAGCTGTTTTAAAACTTCTGTCATTATCCAGTTTGAACTTGATTTTGAATTTTGTGATACTTTTGCTGTATTTTCAAAATAATCTGCAAGTTCTATATCCTGACATAAAATTTCTGCATCATAAGCAGGAATTTCATATTCATTTATAAATCTGTTTATCTTATCTGTAATAGATTCAGGCATAGTTTCTCTGATTTTTTCTATCTCTTCATCTGTGATAACAAGTTTTAAAAGGTCAGGCTCAGGGAAATATCTGTAATCCATTGCCTCCTCTTTACTTCTCATCACTCTTGTAACTTGAGATTCATCATCCCAAAGTCTTGTTTCCTGATCTATCTTTCCGCCTTTTTCAATAGTTTCTATTTGTCTGTTTATTTCATAATCTATTGCTCTTGCAACAGCTTTGAATGAGTTAAGGTTTTTAACCTCCACTCTTGTTCCGAACGGCTCTCCTTTATAATGTACAGAGATATTTGCGTCACATCTAAGAGAACCAAGTTCCATTGATACATCACTAATACCTGTATATTTAATTGTATTTTTAAGAAGAGTCAAGTATTCGTAAGCCTCTTCCGAACTTCTCATGTCAGGCTCAGAAATAATTTCAACCAAAGGAATTGACGCTCTGTTATAGTTAATATATGATTCATGAGCTCCGTGAATAGATTTTCCCGCATCTTCCTCTATTTGAATTTTTGTAATTCCGACTTTTTTAGTTTTTCCATTTACATTTATTTCCAAAAATCCTTTTCCTGCATAAGAATGGTCAAATTGAGTTATCTGATAATTCTTAGGAGTATCAGGATAGAAGTAGTTTTTTCTGTCAAAGCTGCTTTCGTTATTTATTTTACAGTTAAGAGCAAGTCCTGCTTTTACAGCATACTCAACAACTTTTTTGTTAAGTTTCGGAAGAGCTCCCGGATGTCCCAGACAAATCGGACAAGTATGTGTGTTAGGGTCGTCATTGTCATAATCGGCACTGCATCCGCACCAAACTTTTGTTCCTGTTTTTAATTGGAGATGCACTTCAAGCCCTATTACTGATTCCCATTCTTTTATCATTATTTCTCATCTCCTTCAGGAAGTTTCCATTCCCCTCTGATTTTTTCAAATGCACTTCCCACAGCAAGTAAATTTTCTTCTCCGAAATGTTTTCCAAGAAGCTGAATTCCCACAGGAAGTCCCTCTGTTAATCCTGCCGGTACAGAAAGTCCCGGAATTCCTGCAAGATTTGCAGAAAGTGTGAATATATCTTCAAGATATAATTCAATAGGTGTTTTTTCTTTATTTAATTCAAAAGCTGCTGACGGAGCAACCGGAGTAAATATTACATCAACAGTTTTAAATGCTTCATCAAAATCTTTTTTAATCATAGCTCTTACTTTTTGAGCCTTTTTAAAATATGCATCAAAGAAACCTGCACTCAATACATAAGTTCCTATCATTATTCTTCTTTTTACTTCTGCTCCGAAACCTTCACTTCTTGATTTAATATATAAATCAACTGCATCTTTTGCATTAGGGCTTCTGTATCCGTATCTTACCCCGTCAAATCTTGCAAGGTTTGAACTTGCTTCAGCAGGAGCAAGGACATAATAAGTAGGTACGGCATATTTTGTGTGAGGAAGAGAGATATCTACAATCT
>UQXM01000094.1 GCA_900545035.1 uncultured Fusobacterium sp.
CTGCTGTAATTTATAAAATCAGCAACTCTTATTTAAAAATTTTTTAATCAAGTATATATCCAATACTAAACTGATATAAAATATCGTCAAGGTCATCATTATGTGATACAGAAAATTCTATCGGTCCGATAGGAGAAAGATATCCTACTGAAAGTCCCACACCTGTATGGTAATCTTCCCATATTGTGTAACTGTTTTCTTTCTCTCCTTCTTTCATATTAAATTCATTGAATGTGGCTATATTAACAGCTCCTGTCAAGAAAAGATTTGGAATAAATTCATATTGAAGTCCCAGTTTTCCTGCAAAAAGATTTTTTAAATATTTTTGCTGAGGATTGTATCCAAGGAAAGAAAATTCTCTTCTTTTTGAATTGTTTACAGTTCCTCCTAGTTTAATATAGCTGTCATAAGGAATACTTGTACCGTTCATGCTTCCGCCAAACAATCTGGTATTGACAGTAATTTTTTTTGTTACAGGATAGAAATAATCTGCTGAAAAAGTTACTCCATAGAAATCGGAAGATTGTTTGTCAATACTTCCTCCCCAGAAATAATCAAGTTTATTTTTAAATCCTTTTTTAGCATAGTATGAAGAATCGGCTTTATCCCACATGAATCTTAAAAATCCTTGTCCATAATTATCTGTTTTTAAAGCATCAAATTCAGAATAATCAAAAGTATTTATATCGTCGCAAATAGAGCCGTATTTTAACGAAGCTCCGTATGAAACAAGAATTTCATTCATATATTGAGTGAAAACACTTGCTTCAAGATTTACAGCTCTGCTCTTAAATTTTGCAATTTTTTTATTATTGCTGTAAATGAAAAGAGGATTTTCATCATAATTAAGACTTATATTGAAACCAAATTTATTTTCTATTCCGTAATAGAAAAGACTGTTTATTCCTGTTCCCAGATAATCTCCGCCTTTTACATAAATGTTGGTAAAGTTTCCGAATTTACCTATTGTGTTAAGGTCAGTTGCAAGTTTTATTGCTGTATAATAATCACTTTGATAGTCAAATCCTACACCGATTGTATTTGCAGGAGTTTCTTCAAGAGCAAGATAGAGTACATCGTCTTCATTTTTATAGTATACTTTACTTATAAAATCCAGTCCGTAAAGTTTCAGAGAAAGATGATTAAGATCATCAGTTGTAAGAGTTTTATTTTCATATTGAGCTGTAATATTTTTTACAACAGCAAGTCTGTCAGTATCATTTATTCCTTCAATGACTGTTGAAGAGAAAACAAAATTTTTATCAGAAAGAGCTTTGTGCTCTGTTTTTGTTTTCGGCAGTTTTGAAAGTTCGTTCATTTTAAGTCTTGCTGCTTCTTCTCCGGTTTTTACAATTTCTTCTGTTTTATCATAGTCAACACTGGTAAAATTTTTTAAATCCGGCTCAATCAAAATATTTGTCAGCTTTTTTTGAAAATCTGTTGTTGAAGCACTTTGAATTGCAAGAAGCTGTTCAGCAGTTGTAAAAATATTATATGTAGCTGATGTATGATCTGTAAGATCTGCTCCTACATTTACTCCGATTATAATATTTGCTCCCATATCAATAGCATCTTCTACAGGAAAATTTCTTGAAACCATTCCGTCTATGTAATGTTTGTCGTCAATTTTTACAGGGTCAAATATTGAAGGTAGAGCTGTGCTTGCTGTAATAACTTTTGCAAGGTCGCCGCTTTTGAAAACTGTAGGCTGTCCTGTATCCAAATTTGTTGCAACTACTCTCAACGGAATAGGAAGTTTATCGAAATCATTAATATTTTCTGCTCTGGATAAAAGTTCTTTCAAATACAGATATCCTTTTTGGCTGTTTTTTAAACTTTTTGGCAAATAAAAATTAAAATTTGAATCATATTTTATTGAAAAAGCATATTGCTCGTTTGCCAGTCTTTTTTCGAGAGGAGTATCTGTTCTGTTAGGGTTATCTTTCAGAGAATCATTAATATCAAATTCTTTCATAATATTTTCAATCTCATCGGGAGAATATCCCACAGAATACAGTGCTCCTATAACAGCTCCGATACTGTTTCCCACAATACAGTCAATCTTTATATTATTTTTTTCCAGTTCCCGAAGAACTCCAATATGAGCAAATCCTTTTGCTCCTCCTCCGCTTAAAACAAGAGCAACTTTTTTTCTTTGAAAATTTTCTTTTATTCTTTTTTCTTTTTCATTTTTTAAATTTGACAATTTTCCTTGAAGCATCTGTATTTGTTCTTCAAGTTTTAAAATTTCAATATCTTCTTTATATCTTGGAGTAAGATTGTCCTTGTATTCTTCTTGAGAAAAAGATGGTAAAGCTATAAATACGGCAGCAAGAAAAGCTGCAATTTTATTCATGGACACCTCCCAAATATATTTTTTTAAATTCATCAAAAAATTGAGGAAAAGTTTTTGATACACATTTTGGATTTAAAATATTTATTCCCGAAATTTTTAAGCCTGCCACAGCAAAACTCATTGCAATTCTATGGTCGTCATAGGTTGCAATATCGCAGCCTTTATATTCCGAAAAAGGTTTTGGAATAATTTTAAATCCGTCTTGATATTCAATAATATTTCCGTTTAATTTTTTTATCTCTGTACACAGAGCAGATATTCTGTCGCACTCTTTTATCCTTAAACTTTCCACATCTTTTATAACAGTGGGAGAACCGGCAAAAAGAGCTGTTACTGCAAGAGTGGGTACAATATCCGGAGTATCGTTGAGATTTAAATTAAATCCGGAATAGTTTTCTGTTCCCTCTGCAATTATATAATCTTTTTTTTGTTCAATAACTTTCAGCCCATGTTTTTTCAAAATATCCAAAAGTTTATAGTCTCCCTGAATACTTTCAGCAAAAAAATTATTTATTTTAATTTTGCTTTTTGTTACAAGAGCAGCTGCCAGAAAATATGAAGCAGAAGACATATCTCCTTCAACAGAATATTCTGTAAGATTATTATATTTTTGGGGTAAAATTTTATAGCCTGTTGAAGTAAATTCTGCTTTTCCTCCAAACTGCTCAATCATTTTCAGTGTCATATTCACATATGGTTTTGAGATTATGTTACTGCTTACAATTATATCCAAACCTTTTTCAAAATATGGAGCAGAAAGAAGAACAGATGAAAGATATTGACTGCTGTTTTTCCCTGAAACATGAACAGAGGTTTTTGATATTCCTTTGGCCGAAATTTTTAGAGGGGGATATCCCTCTTTCTGAAGATATTTTATTTCTGCTCCCAGTTCTCTCATGCTGTTCACAAGTTCGCCGATAGGTCTTTCGTTCATACGGGGAGAACCTTCTATAATTATTTCGCCTTTTCCACAAGCAATATAAGATACCAAAAATCTCATAACAGTTCCTGCATTTCCCACGAATATTTTTTGATTTCCAAACTCTCTTGTTTTATTTCCTCTGACTTTTATAGTTTTTTTATCAGAAGAAATTTCTATATTGTTTCCCAGTGTTTTTAGTCCCTCTATCATATAGACAGTATCGTCGCTGAAAAGAGGATTTTTTATAATCACGGGATTTTCAGAAAGAGAAGCTAATATAAGGGCTCTGTTTGTAATTGATTTTGAGCCGGGTGTATTAATTTCAGCATAAGAATTATATACCGTTTTCGTTTTGTAAATTTCTGTCATATTTAAGCTCCTCAATAAATTTTTCAATAATTTTTTCTTTGTCGGGATTTTCCATATCCAGTTGTATTGAAAAACAATGTTCCAAATATTTTTTCATGGAAGCATCATTTGAAAATCCCATTTCCAGCAAATCACTACCAGATATTATAGCATTTTTACTGATTAATTTAAACAGACAGGTTTTTATTTTATTTCTGTTTTCCTTTTCTGTAAAATAAAGATACAGCATTTTGAAAGGAGAAACAGATTTTAAAACTTTATAAATCTCTGATTTTTTTGTAGAAGCAGAAAGTTTTTCCATAACCTCATTTTTTTCCTCATCAGTAAAAATAAAATTGCTTAATATTTTTTCAGGAAATTCAAAAAATCTTACAGCATTTATTTTATCTTTATATGGTACATCTTTTAAAAGATAGAAAATAATGAAATTCCCTCTTGATATTCTGAATTCTTCTTTGGCTTTTAAAAAATAGAAACTGTGAACTATTCTTAAAAGTTCTTCTATTGTTTCATCATTTGGGTCAGGGATATTAAGATATTTTAAAATATTGTAATCTCTGAAGTATTTTAAAATTCCTCTCAAATTTTTTTCTGTAAAAAGAGTATAAATTTCATTTTTTAATCTCATATATGAGATTGTATTTAAAAAATTATTATCCACAGCTTTTTTTAATAGTTGTTCCGTTTTTTCTTCCAATGAAAAATTATATCTTGCTGCAAATTTTACAGCACGGAAAATTCTGGTAGGATCATCTTCAAAACTTTTATCATGAATAATTTTGATAATTCCGTTTTTTAAATCTTCCATTGCATTTAAAGGATCATAAAGTTCAGCTTTTTCATCAAAAGAGATATACATGGAATTTATGGTAAAGTCCCGTCGAATATAATCGTTTTCTAAATCAGCGGGAATAACAGAAGGCAAAGCTCCTGGATAGGGATAAGTTTCTTCACGAAAAGATGCAATATCAATATTTGTTCCTGAATTTGTAAAGATATTATATGTTAAAAATCTTTCTGTATATCTGTGTTTCACAGGTTTAAGTTTAGAAAGAAGAGAAAGAGCAAATTCCTGAGAATTTCCTTTAAGAACAAGGTCGATATCTTTGCTGTTTCGTCCCAGAAGAATATCTCTGACTATTCCTCCCACAAGATAAATTTTTTCTTTTCTCTCCTGAGAAAATTTATATATAATTTTTAAATTATGTTTTACATTATTTCCCAGAATACTTCGTATATTTGGGTTATATTTTTCGAGACATGATAAATAGTCGTTCATACAAAATCTCCTTTTTATTTAGATTCATTTTAATTATAGCATTTTTTCAGGAGAAATTAAAATTTGTACCTAAATTATTGAATTTGACAAAAATAATAAGTAGTTTTATAATTATTAAAGAAAGCTTTGTTTTTTTAAGGAGGATGCAATGATCTATTTTACAAATTATAATTCCCCTTTTGGAAAAATGACAATGGCAGGAGATGAAAACAATCTTTTTGGATTATGGTTTGAAGGGCAGAAATATTATCAAAGTGGGATATCTGATGAGTTAATCAGAAAAGACAATCTTTATGTTTTTAAAATTATTACAGAATGGCTTGATGATTATTTTGCAGGGAAAAATCCAAGTATAAAAAATCTTCCCTTGGCTCCAATAGGAAATGAATTCAGACAGTCTGTTTGGAAAATTTTATGTGAAATTCCCTATGGCAAAACTATTACTTATGGAGAAATAGCTGAAAAAACAGCACATCAGAGAGGAATTGAAAA
The DNA here is from genome assembly GCA_900545035.1 of uncultured Fusobacterium sp. Classification (GTDB taxonomy): domain Bacteria; phylum Fusobacteriota; class Fusobacteriia; order Fusobacteriales; family Fusobacteriaceae; genus Fusobacterium_B. The sequence goes on from UQXM01000094.1 coordinate 5,419, forward strand.
AATGTCAGCACAAGCAGTGGGCGGAGCTGTGGGACACAATCCAATTTCTATTATTATTCCATGCCACAGAGTTATTGGAAAAAACGGAAGCTTAACAGGATATGCAGGAGGAATTGAATTAAAAAGAAAACTTCTTGAATTAGAAAAGCCCAAAAAATAAAATTCTCTAAGAAATTATTTCTCAGAGAATTTTATTTTTTAAGCTAAAAGTTCCATTACTTGTTTCATTGTATCGGCAAAACCAGTTCTGATTACAAGTTCTGCACTTCCATCTTGTGATGTTGGAGTTTCGTTTATAATTATAAGGTGTTTTCCTGTAAAATAATTCAGATAATATGCAGCGGGATAAACAGTCAGACTTGTTCCTGCAATTATAAGAGTATCAGCTTTTTTTATCTCTCTGATTGCTTCTGCTGTTACATCTTCATTAAGCATTTCTCCGTACAGAGTAACATCAGGACGAACAATTCCGCCGCATTCACATTTAAAATCTCTGTCAGATTTTTTGCCGCAATTCAGGCAATACCATCTTTTTAAACTTCCGTGAAGTTCAAGAACTTTTCTGCTTCCTCCGTCTTGATGAAGATTATCTATATTTTGTGTGATGACAGCTTTTACTTTTCCCATTTTTTCCAGTTCAGCAAGAGCTTTGTGTCCTGCATTTGGTTTTACATCATTTACAGAAAGTTTTTCCACAAGATACTTATTAAAAATATCTCTGTGAGAGAAAAAGAAATCATGGCTCAAAATTTCTTCAGGCTCATATCCCATATAATTTCTTTCATTATAAAGTCCGTTTCTTCCACGAAAATCTTTTAAACCGGAATCTGTTGAAACACCTGCTCCGGTAAAAAATACTACATAGCTGCTGTCTTTTATAATCTCTGTTAATTTTTCAATATTTTTATCCATATTTACAAAACACCTCCTTAAATATTGTAAAATTTATCAAGCTGTTCGTTAATTTCATCATAATCAAAATCATTGAAGAATTCTGTAAAATCATCGGCATAAGCTGTATAAATATCTTCCGGAGTTACATCTTCCAGTTCAAGAGCTTTTTTTTCATCAGCTGTAAGATTTTCCAAGTCTTCCATTCCTTCATCGGCATCTATTTTAAAAAGCTCTATTCCTGTATTTGCTCCCTCTTCGTGAATAAATTCAAGTTTCCCGGTAAAACAATTTATCTGTGCAATTGTTACAATTCCGAAACGGTCGTTTCTTGCAGTTTCCTTTACTATATCGTAAAAATTTAATTTTTTAATAATATTTAAAATTTCTTCTCTGCTTAAAATGTTGTCAGTCATTTTGTTTTTAATTCCTCCCAATAATATTCTAATACTTAAACTGTAATACATAAAAAGGAATTTGTCAAATATTAATATAGACAATTTTATAAATTATGATAAAATAAGAAGAACGAATATAAATTTTAAAGGAGAACAAAAAATGTTTGGAATTATAAATTACGAAATGTATATAACATCATGTATTATTTTAAGCCTTATTCCCGGAACAGATACAATGTTTATTTTGGGGCAGTCAATTTCAAACGACAGAAAGACAGGATTGTTTTCAGTTCTTGGAATGGGAACGGGAATTTTAATTCATACTACTTTTGTCAGCCTTGGCTTATCAGTACTTTTAAAAAATTCTCCGATGGCTTTTAATATTGTAAAAATTTTAGGAGCTGCTTACCTTCTTTATATGGGAATAAAAGCTGTAAAATCAAA
>UQXM01000095.1 GCA_900545035.1 uncultured Fusobacterium sp.
GATATTTTATATCTTATCAAGAGCTGACTGTATATCTTTTAAAATGTCTTCTATATTTTCAAGACCTACATTTATTCTTACTGCTTCAGGGAGAACTCCTGCCTTTATCTGTTCCTCTTCTGTAAGCTGTCTGTGAGTCGTACTTGCAGGGTGTAAAACACAAGTTCTTGAATCTCCCACATGAATAACACTTTTTATCCATGAAAGTCCGCTTATAAACTTCATAGCATTTTCTTTTCCGCCTTTTATTCCCACAAGAATTATTCCGCTTCCGCCTTTTTTCAAATATTTCTGCCCTGCATCGTATGAATAATGGCTTTTTAATTTAGGATAATTTATCCATGCTATTTTTTCATTCTCTTCCAAAAATTGTGCCAGTTTCAGAGCGTTTTCACTGTGTCTTTCCATTCTTATATGAAGTGTTTCAAGTCCTCTGTTAAAAATAAAAGCATTGAAAGGACTCAAAACAGAACCGAAATCTCTCAGCATAGTTGCTCTTGCCTTTACTATATATGCCTGTTTTCCAAATTTTTTCCAGTAACTCAAATTATGATATGACGGGTCAGGATCTACCAAGCATGGAAATTTTCCATTGTCCCAGTTATAATTTCCTCCGTCTATAATCACTCCTCCCAAAGCTGTTCCCTGTCCGTCAATATATTTTGTTGCTGAATGAGTAACTATATTCACTCCGTATTCAATAGGATTGCATAAATATGGACTTGCAAGTGTATTGTCCACTATTACGGGAACATCTTTATCTTTTCCTATTTTTACAATTTTTTCAAAGTCAACAACATTCATTTCCGGATTTCCCAAAGTTTCTCCGAAAAGAATTTTTGTATTTTCTTTAAAACAATTTTTTATTTCCTCTTCAGAAGCTTCAGGACTTACAAAAGTTGTTTCTATTCCGTAATTTTTCAATGTAGAACCAAAAAGATTTACTGTTCCTCCATATACTGTTGAAAGGCAAACAATATGATCCCCTGCTTTGCATATATTCAAAACAGCCGCTGTATTTGCTGCCTGTCCCGAACCAAAAGCCAAAGCTCCCACACCTTTTTCAAGAACTGCCATTTTATTTTCAAAAGATGAAACTGTCGGATTTCCCAATCTCGAATACATATATCCCTCTGCTTTTAAATCAAAAAGGTCTGCAAGAACTTCGGGAGATGTATAGTTATAAGTTGTACTTTGAACTATGGGATATACTCTCGGTTCTCCTTCATAAAATTCATCAAGTGATTGCACAAGCTGTGTTTCTATTTTAAAATCTTTTGTATCCATATTTATCTTCTCCTTTTTTTATATTGTTAAAATGCAGGGACTACTGCTCCGTTATATTTTTCATTGATATATTTTTTTACTTTCTCACTTGTTAAAGCTTTTCCCAATTTTTTTATATCCTCATTGTTTTCATCAGCTTTTCTCACAGCCAGAACATTTACATAAGGAGATTCTTTTCCTTCAAGCAGAAGAGCATCTTCTGACGGAATATATCCTGCCTGTAAAGCATAGTTTCCTGTTATTACCGCCGCATCTACACTGTCAAGAGTTCTCGGAAGAAACGCAGCATCAAGTTCTTGAAACTTTAATTTTTTAGGATTTTGTACTATATCAAAAGGTGTTGCCAAAAGATTTTCAGGGTCTGCAAGCTGAATTATTCCTGCATTGTGAAGAAGAATCAATGCTCTTCCCTCATTAGTGGAATCACTTGGCAGAGCCACAATACTTTTATCCTTTAATTCTGATAAAGATTTTATTTTCTTTGAATACACTCCAAGAGGTTCTACATGAACTTTAGCCGCTGCTGTGATGTCTGCTCCGTTTTCTTTTTTTACGATTAAATTAAGATGTGGTATGTGCTGAAAATAATTTGCATCAATCTCTCCCGAAATGAGAGCTTCGTTAGGTGTAACAAAATCTGTAAATTCTATTATCTGCAAATTAACTCCCTCTTTTTCCAAATCCGGTTTTACAAAATTTAAAAGTTCTGCATGGGGAACGGGACTTGCTCCAATTTTAAGTGTTCCTCCAAATGCTTCTGCTGAAAAAAATACTCCTGCTGTCAGTAATGCTGTTAAAATTTTTGTTTTCATAAACTCCCTCCCTTAATATAAAAATATAAATAAAAAAATCTCTATTACCATCGACAGATGATAATAGAGATTTAAATAGCAGCTTTTATAACCTCCATCTGTCTGGAATTAGCACCACACCTTTCGGCAGGTTGCTGAAACTTCACAGGGCCAGTCCCTCAGTTTCTCTCGATGGTTTTTGGATTTTTATTATATTGCTGTCAATTATATACTCATTTTTTATTTTTGTCAACAAAAATTTTTTTAATTAGTCGTCCCAGCACTCAGTATTTTTAAGTCCCGGAATATTTTTTGCCTTAAATACAGGATTTTTTCCTTCTTTTTTCTGTTTCATATAGTCTTTAATAACTGCTATGGCAATAGGAGAAAGAACAGCTATAACTATAATATTGATTAAAGCCATAATACCCATAAATAAATCTGCCATATTCCATACAGTACCAAGTTTTGCCACAGAACCGATATAAACAGCCACTAAAACAAATATTCTGAAAATAAATAAACTTGATTTATTTTTAGAAATATAGTCTAAGTTAGTTTCTCCATAGTAGTAGTTTCCTATTACAGAACTGAAAGCAAATAAGAAAATACAGAAAGTTACAAAGTGAATTCCCCAAGCTCCCACAGAATGTGCCAAAGCCATTTGAGTTAATTGTATTCCTTCGAATCCTTGACTGTAAGCTGCTTGATAATCAGGGTACAATAAAACAATAAAAGCTGTTGCACTGCACACTAATATAGTATCAACGAATACTCCGAAAGCTTGCAGCAATCCTTGTTTAACAGGGTGAGAAACATTTGAAATAGCAGCGGCATTTGGAGCAGATCCCATACCGGCTTCGTTTGAATACAATCCTCTTTTTACTCCTTGAAGTATAGCTATTCCAAGTCCTCCTCCAACTGCTTGTTTTATTCCGAAAGCATTTTCTATTATGCTCATAAATAATCTAGGCAATTCAGTTATATTAAGAACCAAAACAATAATTGCAACAACAATATAAGCAACAGCCATAACAGGAACTATCACTCCTGAAACATTTGCTATTCTTTCAGTTCCACCAAATATTACTGCAGCAGTCAAAGCTGTAACAATTGCTCCTCCTATATAAAGATTCAGTCCGAAAGAACCTTGAAGAGCTGAAGTTATTGTATTTGCCTGAACAGTATTAAATATAACAGCGAAAGTTACTATAACTATTACAGAGAACAGAGCACTCAATCCTTTCATTCCAAGAGCTTTTTCTATGTAATATGAAGGACCTCCTCTGAAACTTCCGTCATCATTTTTAACTTTATAAACTTGTGCCAAAGTATTTTCTACCAAACTTGTTGCTCCTCCAAGAAGTGCAATCAGCCACATCCAGAATACCGCTCCCGGTCCTCCAATAGAAATAGCTATTGCTATACCTGCCAAGTTTCCTGTACCGACGTGAGATGCTACTGAAATACAAAATGCCTGAAATCCTGTAACTTGTCCTGCGATTCTTTTTTCATCATCTCTAAGAGTAGATAATCTTCCGGTTATTAAACCAATCATATCTCCCAATAATCTTGCCTGAGCAAACCCTGATCTGAAAGTAAAAAATAATCCCAAGGTAATCAGAAGTCCTATTAAAATATAAGACCATAAATAATCGTTAATCGTTCCAGCGATTGAAAGTAAAAAATTCATAACTTGCCCCCTTTTAATTTTTTATATAATATTTTGTTACTTTAATTTGTTTTTTTAAAATATAGTTAAATTAAGTTCTTTTGACAGTACTTCAAGCATTGCACATCCTGCCACAGAATTTCCTTTTTTATCAAGTGAAGGTCCGTAAACTCCTATTCCCATTTTTCCGGGAACAACTGATACTATTCCTCCTCCCACACCGCTTTTTGAAGGTATTCCCACTCTTACCGCAAATTCTCCCGAACTGTCATACATTCCGCATGTAACCATAAGAGTTTTTACAATTGTTGCAATTCTTGGAGTGATTACCTGAGCACCTGTGCTTGTTTTTCCTCCTCTTGCCAAGAAAAGTCCAAGTTTTGAAAGATTTCTTGCTGTTGCTTCTATTGAACATTGTTTAAAATAAACATCAAGGGCATCTTCCACATTTCCCTCTATAATTCCTTGAGATTTCAGAAAATATCCCATTGCTCTGTTTCTGTTTCCTGTTTCGGATTCTCCGCAGTAAATTTTATAATTTACATCAAGAGTAGGATCTTCCATTATTTTTCTTGTAAAATCAAGAAGTCTTTCAAATTTTTCTCTGGCATCTTTTCCTTTTATCATAGAACTTACAGCTATTGCTCCTGCATTGATAAGAGGATTGTATGGTTTTTTTCTGCTTGATGTTTCAAGTTTTTTAATAGAGTTAAACGGATCTCCCGTAGGTTCCATTCCCACTTTGCTGAAAACATACTCTTCACCGTTATCAAGAATAGCAAACATCAATGTTATTATTTTTGATATACTTTGAATAGTAAATTTTACATCACAGTCCCCTGCACAATACTCATTTCCCTCTACATCGCAAACACATATTCCCAAAGCATCTTTTTTTGCTTTATCTAATTCCGGTATATAATTTGCAACCTCTCCGAATTTTGCTTTTCCTTGGTTGTTTATAACCAGATTTTTCAATAAATCTTTCATTTTTTCCTCCGTGGATATTTTTGATACATTTTATTTTAAAAAAATATATTTTAAGTGATATAAAACCACTAATATTACTATATAACTTTATCACACTCTAGTCAATATATTTTTAAAATCTAAAACATATATTTTTTATATATTAATCAGCAAAAAAAGTCATAAATTATTTTACGAGGAAACTCTTCTCTCTTCCATATATATTATTTATTTTTAATATTAATATAGTGTATAAAAAAATCTGCTGCAAATAATTAATAAATAAAAATTGCAGCAGCTTCCGTTTATTTTTATTTTTTCTTTGTTTTTGTATTTGTTTTTTCTTTCGGTTCTATAATATTTCCCTCTGCATCAATTTTTTTAATATTTCTGCATTCAGGATATCCTGTACAAGCTAAAAATCTTCCCCATCTTCCTCTTCCGATTTTAAATGGTCTACCACATTTTTCACATACTCCTGCTTTGGCAAGAATTTTATTTTCTTCATTTTTTATAGCTGTTATTCTGTCATTTAAAAGAACAACCCCGTCTTTTTCTTCCACTGCTCCTTGAGCCAGAAGTTTTCTTATTTCTGAAGAAAGAGGCTCTCTAATATTATCCTCTGTATAATTTTCACTTTCAAGATAGCTTCCGAATCTTCCAAATTTAAGAAGCATAACAGCTCCGGCAGGAGTTTTCATATCTGTCGGTTTTCCTTTTTTAGCCTCTATTTTTTCTTTAAGAATATCATTTACAAAAATTTTCCCATTTTGGATATCTTCCATTGGAATATCAATTCCTTTAAGAGAGAATTTTTCTTTACACTCTTCATTTTCACAGGCTAAATATCTTCCGAATCTTCCGTTTTTTAATATCATATATCCTGCTCCGCAAGGACATTTCACATCAGATATAACTATTTTGTTTTCATCTTTTTCTACAACAGCTTTGTATTTCTCTATATTTTTTGAAAGTCCTGAATAGAAATTTTCAAGAATTTTCTGCCAATTTTCTTTTCCCTCTGCTATTTCATCAAGTTTATTTTCAAGGTCAGCAGTAAATTTTTCATTCATTATATCTTTGAAATTTTCATTCAATACATATTTAACTTCATATCCAAGCTCTGTCGGAACAAAACTTTTTCCTTTAAGTGAAACATACTCTCTTTTTTTCAGAGTATCTATGATTGTTGCATAAGTGGAAGGTCTTCCTATTCCGTCTGCTTCCAGTTTCTTTATCAATGAAGATTCTGTAAGTCTTGCAGGCGGTTTTGTAAAATCTTCTTTGATTGTAAGCTCTTTTAAAAGAATATTATCTCCTGTCTGAATATCAGGGAAATCTCCCAAAGGAATTTCGTCTTCATCTTTAAATATTTTATAATATCCGTCAAAAGTTATTTTGTTTAAAACTCCTCTGAACTGGACATTATCTTTTTCACATATCAGTTCAAACTGGTCATATTTCATAGGAGCAAGCTGTGATATTAAAAATCTCTCCCATATTAATGTATACAGTTTCAATTGATCCTTATCAAGATATTTCTGTAAATCTTCAGGTCTGTAATTTATATCGGTAGGTCTGATACCCTCATGGGCGTCCTGTACATTTTCCTGTTTTTTTTCTGTTTTCTTAGGATTTTCTTTTCCCAGATATTCTTTTCCGAAATTTTTAAGAATATAGTCTTTTGCCATCTCTTTTGCTTCTTCGGAAATTCTCGTAGAGTCAGTTCTCATATAAGTAATAAGTCCTTTATGAGTTCCCTCTATATTTATTCCCTCATACAGTCCCTGAGCAACTCTCATTGTTTTTGAAGCTCCAAATCCTAAATAAGATGAAGCCAGCTGCTGAAGCGTACTTGTTTTCAAAGGAAGAGGAGGATTTTTTACTTTTTTGTTTACTTTTGCACTTTCCACAAGGAAATCCTCTTTCTCAAGAGCCTTTATTCTTTTTACAGTTTCTTCATCTTTCAATTTGTCAATTTTCTTTCCGTCAACTTTATATAAAAGAAGTTCAATCTTACTGCCGAATTTTCCTTTTATATCCCAAAATTTTTCAGGAACAAAATTTTTAATGGTATCTTCAAGTTCGCAGATAAGTTTTAATGCAACTGACTGAACTCTTCCCGCACTTGTATTTGAAGAAATTGTTTTCCATAAAAGCGGACTTATTCCATATCCCACAAGTCTGTCTAAAATTCTTCTTGCCTGCTGAGCATTTACTTTGTTTATATCTATTTTTCTTGGATGTTTTATCGCTTCTCTTATGGCAGATGAAGTAATTTCGTTAAATTCTATTCTGTTATTTTCCTCTTCATCAAGCTTTAATGTGTGAGCTATATGCCATGCTATTGCTTCTCCCTCTCTGTCCGGGTCGGAAGCCAGATACACTTTATC
>UQXM01000096.1 GCA_900545035.1 uncultured Fusobacterium sp.
TGAGCTCAGCTCCATGCAAAAAGACGGACTGATTAATTACAAAAAAAATCTTTTTACATTAATAAAATAAAAAAACATATATACTTTTACAAATATATATGTTCACAAACTTTTATATGGTGCCTAAGGCGGGACTCGAACCCGCAAGGTGTTGCCACCAACGGATTTTGAGTCCGTCGCGTCTACCAATTCCGCCACTCAGGCACATTTCACTCAACTATAATATCTCATTTTTTAATTTTTGTCAATAATTTTTATATAAAAAAATAAAATAATTTAATTTTGTAATCTTATATTATTATAGTATAATGTATTTTAGGAATTACTTTTATTTAACGGAGGCTCTCAATATGTTAATACAAATTATAAGCTGCGAAAAAGAAAAAAATGGTTATGCCTTAAAGGCTGAATATAATTATCCTGACTGTCTTGAAATATATCCTGACGGAAAAGGAGGACAGCTTGGAGACAGGGGAACTATAAATGGTATTGAAATACTGGAAGTAAAAGACGATAAAATAATTGTTGCAGAAGAAATAAATCCCGGAGAATATGAGTATTTTCTGGATATGGAAAGAAGAGCAGACATTGCACTTCAGCATACAGCAGAGCATCTACTTTCGGGAATACTTTTGAAAGAATATAATCTGAATAATGTAGGATACAGAATGAGAGAAGATGTTTCTACCTGTGATATCGATACAGAAAATTTTTCTGATGAACTTCTTAATGAGATAGCAGAAAAAGTAAACAAAACCATTTCAAAAGGAGCAGAAGTATATGAAAAAATTGTTACTCACGAAGAAGCAGCAGAAATAAATTTGAGAAAAAAATTAAGTCCTAAAATCACAGGAGATATCAGAATTGTAGAAATAAAAAATTATGATTTATGTGCCTGTGCAGGTTTTCATCTGAAAAATATAAAAGACATAAAAATATTCAAATTTACTTCATATGAAAGAGTAAAAGGAAAATATACAAGAGTAAGTTTTATTGCAGGGGAAAGAGCAATAGAAGATTATAATAAAAAAGCTGAAATTATCACAAAACTTAACCATAAATTCAGCTGCCGTGATTATGAAATAATTGAAAAACTGGAAAATTATCAAAAAGAACATGAAAATCTGAAAAGAAACTATTTGGCTGTACTGCAAAGTTATGCTCATATTCTGGGAACAAACCTTGCAGAGAAAGCTGAAATTTTCAATTCACATAAAGTTGTTGTATATGAAGGGGAAAAAGATTTAGTGGACAGTCTTAGAAGATATTTTGCAAACACTGAAATTACTTTTGCAGGAATTGCTTCTGATACAGTTTTCTTATCAAGTCGGACTGTAAATTGTACACAGCTTATAAAAAATATTATTTCTTCTGATAATACGCTTAAAGGAGGCGGAAGTCCTAAACAAGGAAATATAAAAGGAAATGTTTCAAAAGAAATAATAATAAATGCAATAAAAAATATTACAGAGATGTAAAATTTTAAACATTTGTATTTTTTCAAAAAAACTGGTATAATAAGGCTTAAACTTTACAAATAATACGGAGGACAAATGGAAGATTTTAAATTAAATTTATTGAACCTTGACGAGAAAGAAATCACAGATTATATACTTTCTCTGGGAATGAAAAAATTCTATGGAAAACAGATTTTCAACTGGCTTCATGGAAAATTAATAAGAAATATAAATGACATGTCGAATATATCTTTAAAAGACAGGGAAATGCTTGATAAAAACAGTTATATTCCTCTTTTTAACTTAATGGATCATAAAATTTCAAAAATTGACGGAACAGAAAAATTTCTTTTCAAATTGGAAGACGGAAATACAATTGAAACTGTTCTTCTGAAACATAAAACAAGAAATACTCTTTGTGTTTCAACACAGGTAGGATGTCCTGTAAAATGTGCTTTCTGTGCAACAGGAGCTTCAGGATTTGAAAGAAACCTTGATGTTCATGAAATTATAAATCAAGTTTATACTATTGAAAGAAGATTAAGAAACAAAGGGGAAGCAGTAAACAATATCGTCTTTATGGGAATGGGAGAACCTCTTTTAAATATTAATAACTTAATGAAAGCGATAATTCTTCTTTCACATGAAAACGGACTGAATATTTCAAAAAGAAAAATTACAATCTCAACTTCAGGAATTGTTCCGGGAATAGAAAGACTTTTGGAGGAAAAACTTCCTGTGGAACTGGCTGTATCTCTTCATGCTGTGTTCAACGATAAAAGAGACAGACTTATTCCTATAAACAAAAGATTTCCGTTAGAAGATCTTTTCACAGTTCTGAAAGAGTATCAGAGAATTACAAATCGTAGAATTACTTTTGAATATATTCTTATAAAAGAATTTAATGTATCTGATAATGATGCTAATGTTCTTGCGGACTTTATGCACGAATTTGACCATACATTAAACCTTATCCCTTATAATCCTGTTGTGGAAAATGAATTTGAAAGACCTAGTCAGAAAAAAATCGATAAATTCTACAGCATTTTGAAAAACGACAGAAAAGTAAATGTTGTTATAAGAGGTGAAAAAGGAACAGATATTGACGGTGCATGCGGACAACTTAGACAAAGAAAAACTGCCAAATAATATTAATTAAAATGGAGAAATTAATATGTGGAAAAAAATTTTGAAAATAGCCGGAATTTCTGTTATAGCTGTGGGAATAATAGGAACTGTTGCTGTATCTCTTGTTGTAAATCATTATAAAAAAGAAATACCGAATATAGCAGAACTTGTTGAATCTTATACTCCCTCAATTCCCACTCAAATATATGACAGAAACGGAAAAGTTATAGATGTTATTTATAAAGAGTCGAGAGTTCCTGTAAAATTTGAAAATATTCCGCAGGTTGTAAAAAATGCTTTTTTATCTATTGAAGACAGAAGATTTTACAGTCATTACGGAATCGATCCCATAGGACTTGTAAGAGCTGTATTTATAAATTTGACATCAGGAAGAGCAAAGCAGGGAGCAAGTTCTTTCACTCAGCAGCTTTCAAGAAATGCTTTCCTTTCACACGAAAGAAAACTTTCAAGAAAAATAAAAGAAGCAATCATTACAATTGAAATAGAAAAAAGATATACCAAAGATGAAATTTTTGAAAAATATCTTAATGAAATATACTTCGGAGAAGGGGATTATGGAATAAGAAGTGCTTCACAATCTCTGTTCAAAAAAGAGCCCAAAGATTTGAATATTGCTGAAAGTGCAATGTTGGCAGGAATGCCTAACAGACCGGGAGCATACAATCCAAGAAGAAACATGAAACTTTCTGTTAAAAGAATGCAGGTTGTTTTGGGACAAATGCTGAAATACAACATGATTACAAAAGAAGAATATGAAAAAGCCATGAAGCATAAATTTGTTCTTGAAACAAGTTTTCCTGAAAATTATGATTTTTCAAAAATTGATAAAAGCATAACTACAATTGTCTACAAAAAAGGATTTGTAAACAAATCAAAAGTGCCAAGCTTCACTGATACGGTACAAAAACTTTTATCTGAAAATTTTGATGATGAAACAATTTACAACAGCGGTTTAAAAGTTTACACAACTCTTGATTATGATATACAAAAAACTGCCGAAGAAGTTTTTAATAATTATGACCCTCTTGTAAAAGATGAAATGCTTCAGGGAGGAATGGTTACTCTTGATACTGCAAACGGACATGTAATTTCAATAGTAGGAGGAAAAAATTTCCAGCCCGGAAATTTCAACAGAGCTCTTGATGCAAAAAGACAAATAGGTTCTGCTTTTAAACCATTCGTTTATCTCACAGCAATAATTGACGGAAAAAGCGAAAATACTCTTGTGGAAGATTCCAGAGTTATCTTCGGTGATTGGGCTCCAAAAAATGTCGGAACTCTTTACAGAAAAAATTCCACTCTTCTTGAAGGGCTGGATAAATCTGTAAACATGGTTTCAATCAAACTTTTAAGAGACTTGGGACATGATAAACTGAAAGATACAATAGAAAAAACAAAAGCTGACCTTAATCCACCGAGAGATTTAACTGCTTCTCTTGGTTCTCTTGTAGGAACTCCTATGGAACTGGCAAAAGCTTATGCTGTTTTTTCAAACGGAGGATATGCTGTTGAGCCTGTTTTCCTTTTGGAAGTAAGAGATAAAAATGACAATACTCTTTACAAGTATACACCAAAAATAGAAAAAACTTTTAATTCTGAAGATATTGCTCTTACTACAAATCTTCTTATCAGTTCAACAAAAACAGGTACAAGTCATTCTGCACAAGTAAAAACAAAACACGGAAAACTTATTGAGCAGGCAGGAAAAACAGGTACTACAAATGATGCAAGAAGTGTGTGGTATGCAGGATTTACTCCTGAATTTGTTACAACAATATATCTTGGTTATGACGATAACTCTAAAATGGGAAATACAACAGGAGGGGCTTTGGTCGCTCCTATGTGGAAAGAATTTTACACAAAAATTATAGACAGAGGATATTATACTCCAAGCAAATTTGAATATATTGATAATCTTGTGGCAAACGGAAAGCTTTATTATCAAGATCTTGACCCTTTCACAGGACTTATCCGTGATAAAGGAACAAAAAAATTCCTGCTGAAAAATAATAAAATCCAGCTGGAAAAACAGGAAAAATACAACAAAAGCATAAGAGATATTATGTATAACTAATAAAACGGAGCAGATTAAACTGCTCCGTTTTATATATTATTTATTTGTATTCTCCAAGCATAAATCTGTAAAAAGATGGATTTACCCATACTTTTTTAGTTTCTGTTTTTATATTTTTATTTTTTGAAATCTCTTTAACAAGAGCAGACGATTTTTCAGGAAGTGTCAGCATATGGGCATCATATTTTTCATCAGAAACAATATTATCTATAAGCATTTTATATCCTGCTGTTTTTTCTGTTTGAATAAAAGGCTGCCACCATGATTCATGAAGAAGTCCTTTCTCATCTTCGCTGTCTTTTTTGGCATATTTTTCTATAAGGGCAAAAAATTTCTCTTTGTCCTTTTCATTTTCAAATTGAAATTTTAAATCATATTCCAAAGGATGAGCTATTATTGTTCCGTCGCTCATTTTTGTTACAGTATAACTTGATTCTCCCCATTCAGGCAGATATATAAAAGCAGAAGTTTTTACTTCCAGCTGAACTTTGGCATCCAAATTTTCACTTTTCATAAGTCCGATTATCTGTGAAGCATGAATTATGTCATTATGCCCATAACATACTGTAAGCTTTTCATCAAAATCTGCATAATCTTCTCTGTTTTTAATATTGTATCCTGTTGTAAGCCCTTTTCTCAAAGCCTCATTTAAGACACTACTTAAAGAACTGTCTTTTATTATCTCTCCTCTGTTCCATTTATTATACAATCTCTCAATTATGTTTTTATCTGAAACATTTCCGATATAATTTTCCCTTGTATCAAGATAATCAGTTGTAAATTTGTCCAGCTTTTTCTTTATATCTTTTCCGCTGTTCAAATCATTTGTCGAAACGGCTCCCAAATCCACAAGAAGAGCTTTTGCTCTTATATCATTTTCTTTGCCTTTGTATCCTTTTAAAGAAGCCTCTGCTTTTTCTTTTGAATAAGAGGCTGCCAATTCCTCCATATTTATTTTTTTAACTGCTTCTTCATATACAGTTGCTCCGTATAAACTCATTGATAATAATACTGCCCCTATCAAACAGCTTTTTTTCATTTTTCCTCCTTAAAATCTCTGTTGATATTTACAGTTTATTATATCATAATTTTATTTTTTCAGTATATTTTTTATTGCTGATACTGTTCTCTCAATGTATTCAGGTTTTGCACTTTCTCCCATATGTCCGATTCTTAAAATCTTGTCTGCATATTCTCCATATGACCCGCCGATAAATATTTTATATTCATCTTTCAATTTTTTGATAAATTCCATTGGAGTATATCCTTCAGGAACATAGAAAGCTGTTACTGTTGCTGAAAAACTGTCCTCCATATAAAGTTTCAGCCCAAGTTTTTTCAGCTCATTTCTGCAAAATTCTGCTGTTTTATGATGTCTTTCAATTATATTTTCAATTCCCTCTGCCAAAATATTATCAACGGCCGTATCAAATCCCATTAAATCACTTGAGGGCATTGTATACGGAAACAATCTTTTTTCAACACAGTTTTCCCAATATGAAAGATTACAGTAAAAAGAAGCAATCGGAGTTTTTCTGTTTTTAATAACTTTCCAAGCATCATCACTCACTGAAAGCATTGTTATTCCCGGAGGTGCTGAAAAACATTTTTGTGAACCTCCAAGAGCAATATCTGCACCAAATTCCTCTGCATTAAAATATTCTCCTCCGATTGCAGCCACTGTATCCACAACTGTTAAAATTCCTTTTGATTTTAAAGCTCTGCATATATCTTTTACATTATTTAAAACACCTGTTGGAGTATCACAGTGAACAACTGTTGCAAATTTAAAATTACTGTCTTTCTCCAGAAATTCTTTTACTTTCTCAACATCTATTCCTCTTTTTGTATCAAAAGAAAGAGTTACCGGAACTGCCCCGTAAGGTTTTACCATATCTGCAAATCCTGCTCCGAAAAGTCCGTTTTCAATTACAAGAACTCTGTCCCCCGGTTCTGTCAAAGATGCACAGGCAGAATCAAGCCCTACCATTCCTTCTCCGCTCATAAAAATCATATTTTTTTTATTACAGCCGAAAATTTTGGCTGTTTTTTCTGCCAATTTATCATAAAACAAAAAGAAATCTTCATCCAAATCAGAATTTCCGAAAAATTCCGCTCTTCTTTCCATAACATTCTCTCTGACAATACTTGGCCCCGGTGTCATCATTAAATAATCTGGTTTGTACATAAATCCCCTCCAAAAAATTTTTATTGCTCCACATATTTCAAGTATATCATTTTCTTGGAAATTTACGAGAAATTTATATGGTTTTGTATTAATACAATTTTGTGATAAAAAATAAAAAGGATATTATATTAATAAAATTATAAAAATAAAATTCTCGGTATTAAAAATTGTTTCG
>UQXM01000097.1 GCA_900545035.1 uncultured Fusobacterium sp.
AGAACAAACCAAAAGAGAAGTATAAAAAATACAATTGGAAAATTTCTAACTTAATAATTTTACTAAAATATTTTCTGCTTATTCCTCTCTTTTGTTTTACCTAGTAAAATTATATTCGCTTTTAAGGCTTTTGTCAAGCTTTTTTAAATTTCTTTTAGGAGGACAGGTATGAACAACACCACAAACAATAAAAATATATCTAATCTTCTTAGATATATCAATGCTCATGGAGGAGCCTCGAAGCTGGAACTGGCAGAAAATTTAAATCTTTCTCCCGCTTCCCTGACAAAAATTTCCAAAAAATTAACTGCGGAAAACATTCTTTACGAAGAGGAGAGAGTGGAAAAAAATAAAAGGAAAAAAACAGATTTGGTAATTAATTATGATAAATTTAAATTTATCGGAATTGATTTGAGAAGAGAGAACACTACTGTTGTTTTTACAAATATCAATCTGGAAATATCTCATGCATTTTCTCGGCAGAACAGCCCTACAATAAAATGTGCAAAAGAATTTTTTGAAGAGATGTTTCAGAATATCAAAGATGTTATAGAAGAAAATAAAATAAATATAAAAGAAATTTTGGGAATGGGAATAGCAATAAATATTTCAGAATTTCATACTGTATACTATAATTATCAGTTCTTGGATGATGTGAGTCATGATTTGATAAAGGAACTGGCAGGAAAATATTTTTCATTTCCGCTGATTATTGATACGGAAATAAGAGCATTATCTTTATATCAGACTTTTATAAATCCGAATATACGAAATTTTTTCTTTATGAAATACAATAATCTTATTGACGGAAGTATTATAGAAAATAATCAGCTGATAAGACCTGTTATTGATTTTAATAACAAACTGGGTCTTAATCATGTGGTGATAGAGCCAAATTCAGAGCAGTTTTGTGATACCTGCAAGAGAAGAGGCTGTATTGAAACAATGATTTCAAGCACAAGCATAATAGGGCAGCTGAAAGAAAAATATCAGGCTTTTCCTGAAGTGATAAAGGAATACAGCAGCAGAGGATTTGATTATCTTGTGGAAAGAGCCGATATGGGTGAAGTGGAGGAGTGTCTGATTCTTAAAAAAATAGCAAATTATACAGCTCTTCTTATTTTAAATATTGATGCAATTTTTTCACTGGATAATTTCGTTGTATCGGGAAAACTTTTTAAAAGTCCGATTTTTAACAATTATTTGAGAATATCTTTACAGAATTATCAGCTGACACCAATCAGAGAAAGATTTATAATAAGCAAAATAGAAGAGGAAAAGGAATTTCTGGCATCAGCCTATCTGCCGATAAATTATTTATTTTATAACTATAACTTTTAAAGAATTTGCAGTATAATTAATATAGTAATTTTTCATATGGTTGACACGGCATTTAAACAACAGGGTAGATTTAAGATTTGCAAAGGAGGAATTATGAAAAAAGTATATGTTTTACTGGCAGAGGGATTTGAACTTTTGGAAGCAGCAGCTCCTATTGATGTAATGAGAAGAGCTGGAATAAAAGTAGTAACACTTTCTCTTAATAAAACTCTTGAGGTAAATTCGGCTCAGGATGTAATGGTTAAGGCTGACGATATGTTTGGAGATTATAAAGATGCAGACGGAATTTTTCTTCCGGGAGGATATTCCGGATATGAAAATCTTTTTAAATCAGATGAAGCAATGGCTCTTACAAAATATTATCTGGATAACAATAAACTTGTAGCGGCTATCTGCGGAGCTCCTTCATCAATCGGAAGAAGAAGAATGATTGACGGAAGAAATATAACACTTCATTTTTCCACTCACGAACTTGTAAAAGATTTCTGCAATATTGTCGATGCACCTATCGTTAAGGACGGAAATCTTATAACAGCCAGCGGTTCGGGATATTCTCAGGCTCTTGGTTTTGCAATCCTTGAATATCTTGCTCCTGAAACTATTGAAAAAGTAAAAAAAGGAATGACACTATAAAATAAAAAATCAGAATACAAATTATAAAAATCCGCTGTATTATACAGCGGATTTTTATTGATTTAATTATTTTATAATGAAAATTCATCAAGCTCTTCTTCAAAAGCTTTTTCTTCGGCTTTTGCAGCTTTGTGTTCTTTCCATTTTTTTTCAGTAGCTCTTATAAATCTTGGGATAAATCCTTCTCTTTCCTCTTTCACTTCTTTTGTTTGAGGAGTGTAGATTTTTTCAAGTTCGCTTCTGTATTCCTGTACTTCTGCACCATATTCAGAAAGGTCTTTTACAGGATATTTTTTCAGATTTGGATAATTTTTATCAAGTTCTTTGTTCCATTCATCCACTCTCTCTTTGTTAAGTGAAAGAAGAAGATCAGCATGTCCTGTAATTCTTATTTCTTTTATGACATCGCCTTTTTCAAGTTTTTTAATTCTGTCATAATCTCCCTGAGTTACATATTCTCCAAGAACTGTAAATCTTTTGTTCAGATAATCTGCAGGATAATATGTAATAAAAAATTGTGAACCTGCTGTATTTGCTCTTTCCATATTTGCCATAGCAAGCATTCCCGGCTGATAGAAATCAAGCCAGTCAACAGTTTCGTCTTCAAGACTGTATCCCGGAGTTCCGTATCCTGATGCTGTAGGATCTCCTCCCTGAATAAGAATATCAACTTGTCTGTGGAAAACAGTGTTATTATAATATCCTCTTAAAGCAAGGTTTACAAAGTTTGCAACATTTATCGGAGCAGCTTCGGGATAAAGATAAAATTCTATATCTCCTTGAGAAGTAACGAAAGTGGCTCTGATATCATTATATTTTGTTAAATCTGCATTGTTTTTTCTTCCGAAGAACGAGCATCCTCCAAGAATAAACAGTATCATAACCGCTGTCAGCAGTTTAAAATATTTTTTCATAAAATTCCCTCCAAAATGTAATATGTAATTATTTCTTTTTGACTGTATTGAAGCTCGTATTGTCTATCTATTTCAAAAAATATTTTTGAAGTTTTGTTGTAGAGAGAGTAAGAACTGTTGCAAAAGCTATAAACAATACAGATAAAG
This sequence comes from uncultured Fusobacterium sp., assembly GCA_900545035.1. GTDB lineage: Bacteria > Fusobacteriota > Fusobacteriia > Fusobacteriales > Fusobacteriaceae > Fusobacterium_B. The sequence continues at coordinate 3,036 of UQXM01000097.1, forward strand.
CATTTATAACAGGAGATATTCCCAGTCTTATCATTGAGTAAATTCTAAGAGGCAGTGTTGACGAACCGGGTCCCGCCACAAAGAATGTTGCCACAAAATCATCAAAAGACAGAGTAAGAGCAATTAAAAATCCGGAAACAATAGCAGGCATAAGCATAGGAATAATTACTTTTTTTAATGTCTGCATCTCTGTTGCTCCCAAATCATAGGCAGCTTCCACCACAGAATAATCTATTTCGGCAAGTCTTGAAAGCACAATAAACAGAACAAACGGTATATTAAAAGTAGTATGCACTATAAATATACTTGCAAGTCCCAGCTCAAGCTTTACTGTAACGAAAAGTATCAGAAGAGATACTCCCATAATAATATCGGGAACTATAAGAGGAAGATATCCTATTACAGCCAGATATTTTTTATATCTGAAATTGTACCAGTGAAGTCCGATTGCTCCCAGTGTTCCCAAAGTTGTGGAAAGCAGTCCTGAAAAAGCAGCTATAAAAATACTGTATTTGAAAGCTCTCCATATTTCATCCGAATACATAAAAAGTTCTTTATACCATTTCAACGAAAATCCGTTCCACACCATAGCTTTGTTGTCATTGAACGAATAAATCACAAGGACAACCAGCGGAAGATAGAAGAAAATCATGGAAAGTACAAAGAAAAATAATGAAGTTCTTCTTTTATTCATCGTTTCCACCTCTCTTCTCTTTCTTTTGTTTTTTATCGGCAATAATAAATCCAAACATTATTATTGTTGTGATTATAATAAGAACTGATGAAATTGTGGAAGCCATAGGCCAGTTTCTTGTCTCTGTCAAATGTCTTGCTATAACATTTCCAAGGAAAATGGAATTTGCTCCTCCCACAAGCTTCGGTACAACATAAGAACCAAGCATAGGAACAAATGTAAAAATTCCCGCAGTTATAATTCCGTTTTTTATATTGGGAATAAAAACTTTAAAGAATGCCTGTCTGTTTGTTGCTCCCAAATCTCTTGCAGCCTCAATAAGTGAAAAATCAAATTTTTCTATTGTGGAATAAAGAGGCAGTATTGCAAAAGGCAGACTTGTATATACGGAAATTACTATGACAGCTCCTGTATTATATAAAAATTGTATCGGTTCATTAATAATTCCTATTTTTAAAAGCACAGAATTTATAAATCCGTTATTTCCCAAAATTGCCATCCAAGCATATATTCTTATCAAAAAATTTGTCCAGAAAGGAATAATGATAAGATAAATATATTTTTCCCTGTGTTTTGAACGAACAATAAAATACGCAGTAGGCACAGCAACAATAAGAGTGAATATTGTTACCACAATTCCCATAAGAAGAGTTTTGTACACAATTTTCAAAAACATAGGATTGGCAAAAATTCTGAATGTTTCCAGAGAAAACTCGAGCTCCACTCCTCCGTAAATTCCTTTTTTCAAAAAAGAATATACAAGAACTATTCCCATAGGAATAAGAAAGAAAACAGTCAGCCATATTGTGATCGGTAAAGTATAATATATTCCTCTTCTATCTGTTTTCATTTTGTATTACCTCAACAAGATAACTGTCTTCAGAGTTCCATGAAATATATGCTTCTTCATCCCAACGAACACTGCTTTCATCATCTTCAAAGAAAATTGCGTGCTGTTTGAAAGCTTTGAAAAGTAAATCTTTTTCGCCGTTCAGCCATACGAAATATTTACTTTGGAATCCTGTATAAATAACTTCGTCAACATATACTTTTATCACATTATGGATTTTTCCCAGATTTCTTGGGCTGTTTCTTGTTACTCTGATTTTTTCCGGTCTTATTGATACTTTTACATAATCGCCGATTTTGACCTTTCTGTCCATTTCAAAACGGATTTCTCCCACTCTTTCATTTTTCAGAGTGGCACAAGTTTCGCTGTCTATTGAAATAACTTTTCCTTCAATAAAATTGTTTTCCCCAATGAAATCAGCTACAAACATATCAGCCGGAGATTCGTAAACCTCTGCCGGTGTTCCCACCTGAAGAACATTTCCTTTGTTCATAATGGCTATTCTGTCAGAAATAGAAAGAGCTTCCTGTTGGTCATGTGTAATAAATATAAATGTAATTCCAACTTCTTCATGAATATTATCCAATTCAATCAAAAGATTTTGTCTAAGTTTTGCATCAAGAGCTGAAAGAGGTTCGTCAAGAAGCAGAACTTCAGGTTTGTTTACAAGAGCTCTTGCTATTGAAACCCTCTGCTGTTGTCCTCCCGAAAGCTGATTTGGTTTTTTATCAGCGTGTTCCTCCAAATCTATCATTTTCAGCATTTTTTTTACTTCGCTGTCTATGTAATCAGAACTTTTTTTCTTTATTCTCAGAGGAAAAGCTATGTTTTCATATACTGTCAGATGTGGGAACAAAGCATATTTCTGAAATATTGTATTTATAGAACGCAGATTTGGCGGCAGTTTTGTAATATCTTTATCTCCCAGATACACAACTCCGCTGTCAGGCTCAATAAATCCTGCAAGTATTCTTAATAATGTTGTTTTTCCGCATCCAGACGGACCAAGAATAGAGAAAAATTCTCCTGCTTTAATTTCCAAGTTAATATTTTTTAAAACTTGTACTCCATCAAAAGATTTGTTTAAATCTTTAATAATTATGTCTTTTTTTTCCAACTCGACCTCCCCCGGTTTAAAAATTAAAAAATGTATAACATTATAATTCTATCATATTTGTTTGAGAAAATAAATATTTTACTTTTTTTTATGAGAAAGAATTGTGATATAATAGGGAAGCAGAATAAATTTAAAGAACTTTCAGAAAAATATAACAGGAGGAATAAATGGATAATAAAACTTTGAAAAAATACGCAGCACTTGCTTTGGAAGTGGGAATAAATTTACAGAAAAATCAAACACTTGTAATAATGTCCCCTGTAGAAACAGCACCTTTTACAAGAATGCTTGCGGAAAAAGCTTATGCTCTTGGAGCGGAGGAAGTTGTGATTCACTGGGGAGATGATTTCTGTAAAAAATTGAAATTTATAAACGGAAATATAAAAATATTTGAAAAAATGCCTCAATGGGAAATAGATTCTCTTATGTATTATGCTGACAAAGGAGCGGCTTTTTTAAGCATTGCAGCCAACGACCCTGAACTTTTAAAAGGAATAGACAGCGAAAAAATTGCAAAAGCACAGACAGCAAGAAATGTGGGACTGAAAAAATATTACGAAAAAGTTATGACAAATGAAATTCAGTGGAATATTATTTCTGTACCTACTCTTGCATGGGCAAAAAAAGTATTCCCGAATGTTTCGGATGAAGAAGCTGTGGAATCTTTATGGAAAGCAATAATTTATTCTGTAAAAGCTGATACGGAAAATCCTGTTGAAACATGGAAAAATCATTTGGAAAATCTGAAAAAGAAAATGGATTATCTGAACAAAAAACAGTTTAAAAAATTTATTATAAAAAATTCACTGGGAACAGATTTAACAGTACAGCTTCCCAACAGACACCTTTGGGCTTCCGGAAAAGACACTACAAAATCTGGAATAGATTTTGTGGCGAATATTCCAACAGAAGAAGTTTTCTCAATGCCTTACAAGTATGGTGTGGATGGGACAGTTTATGCTTCAAAGCCGTTAAATTACGGGGGAACTCTTATAGAAAATTTCTCTCTTACATTTAAGGATGGAAAAATAATAGATTTTACAGCTGAAACAGGAGCGGAAGCTTTGAAAAATTTGATTAACACAGATGAAGGAGCAAAATATCTTGGAGAAATAGCTCTTGTTCCATACGATTCTCCTATTTCAAATTCGAATATTTTATTTTATAATACTTTGTTTGATGAAAATGCTTCGTGTCATCTTGCAATAGGACAGGCTTATCCAAGCTGTATCGAAGAGGGAGATACTCTAAACAAACAGCAGATGGAAGAAGCAGGTATGAATGATTCTTTAGTTCATGTTGATTTTATGTTTGGTACAAAAGATTTG
>UQXM01000098.1 GCA_900545035.1 uncultured Fusobacterium sp.
ATTTAAAATTTAAAAAAGTATGAAGTGGTACAAGTAATTTTGTACCGCTTTTTTTTGCGAAAAATATATAAATAAAATTGACAAAAAATAAAAAGGAGAGTATACTTTAATTGTGCATATGCACATAATAAATTTCAGGAGGGATTTATGCCAAGAAATAAAAAAGAAAGATGCTGCAGAATTTTAGAAACTGCCAGAATTTTTAAACCTGTGGGCATACCTTTGTCTCAGCTTGAAATAATTGAAATTGAAGTAGACGAACTGGAAGCTGTCAGGCTTTGTGATTATGAGGGAAAAAGCCAGATAGAAACAGCAGAAATAATGAAGATTTCAAGAGGAACTGTGCAGAGGCTTCTGAACACAGGAAGAAAAAAAATAATGGATGGTTTATTACACATTAAAGGAATAAAATTAAAAAACGCAGGACAGGAGATGATTTTAATGGGAGCTGAATTATTAAGAGTAGGATTTCCTACAAATGACGGTGTAACAGTGGAGGAACATTTCGGACATTGTGAAAAATTTGCAGTGTATACTATCGAAGAGGGAAAAATAGTTAAAAAAGAATTTTTAACTGCACCTGAACACGCACCCGGAGTATTCCCAAGATTTATTGCAGAAAATAATATTAATGTAGTTATTACAGGGGGAATGGGACAAAGAGCCATTGACCTTATAAAAGGAAACGGAGGACAGGTTATTCTTGGAGCAAGTGGAAATATTGAAGATGTTTTGGCTGTATATTTAGAAGGAAGCCTTTACTCAAAAGGATCTGCTTGTGCACATCATCATCACGACCACGATGAAGAGGGACACAACTGCGGACACTAATATAAAAAGATAAAAATAAGTTGAAACAATTAAGTGAGGCTGACTGAGAAATACCGATATTTTTCTGTTCAGCTTCATTTTCTGTAATGAAGAATTTTTTGGAGGAAATATGAAAATAGCATTGGGACTTGAAGAAAACAGTTACAGCTCTCAAGCAGACAGAAGATTTGGGAGAGCACCTTATTTTATTATTATTGACACAGAAACAGATAAATTTGAAATAATTGAAAATGAAGCAAAAGACGAAGCGGTTGGAGCAGGACTGAAAGCAGTGAAAAATCTTGTAAATTTAGGAATTGATGAGATAATTGCAGGAGAAATAGGTCCAAAAGCAGCTGTTCTTATTGAAGAATTTAAAATTCCCGTGTATAAATTGGGAGATTTAAAAACTGTTGATGAAATAATTAAAAATTACAAAGAAAATAAATTGGAAAAATATGATTTATCGCCGAAACCTCAAGGTTTGAGAATGGCATAAGTTAAAAATATATTAAACGAGGTGGAATATGAAGATAGCTGTACTCAGCGGAAAGGGAGGCACAGGAAAAACTACTGTCAGCACAAACCTTGCCTTTATTTCAAAAATTCCTATTTTTGATACTGATATAGAAGAACCTAATTCACATATTTTTTTAAAAAATAAAAATATTCACGAAAAATCTGTATATACAAATTATCCGAAAATAGATATGAAAAAATGCAATCTTTGCGGAGAATGTGGAAATTTCTGTAAATTTAACGCTATTATTCCTGCCAGAAATACAGTTCTTGTATTTGAAGAATCATGCCATGACTGCGGCGGCTGTGAAATAGTGTGCAGACAGGGAGCTGTTTCATGGGAGAAAAGGGAAATAGGGAAAATTTTTGCAGGAAAAACATATTTCGGTTCAGAGGCTGTATATGGAAAACTGAATATCGGAGAAATGTCAGGAGTAAAAATCATAAAAGAGATGTATAAAAATAATTCTTTTGAAAATCTGCTTATCGATTGTCCTCCGGGAACAGCTTGTACAACCGTTTCAGCTGTGGAGGAAGCAGATTTTGCAGTGATTGTGGCAGAGCCGTCTCCTTTTGGATTAAGTGATATGAAATTGGTTGTAAAACTTCTGAAAGATATGAAAATACCTTTTGGAGTAGTTATAAACAAAGCTGATGAAGAGGAAAATGAAATAAAATTTTATTGCAGAGAAAATAATATAGAAATTTTGGGAGAAATACCTTTCAAAAGAGAAATAGCAGAAAATTATTCAAAAGGAAATATTATTTCAGATATTCGTCCTGAATATAAATCTGTTTTTGCTGATATTTTAAAGAGGGTGAAAGAATATGGAAATTAAAGAGATAGTTGTTATTTCGGGAAAAGGGGGAACAGGAAAAACCACTGTTACATCTTCATTAATTCCATATTTCAAAGATGTGGTTATTGGGGATTGTGATGTGGACGCTCCCAATCTGAAAATACTTTTTAATCCTCAAAACACTGTGAAAGAGGATTTTTTTGGAATGAAAAAAGCACAGCTGAACAAAAAGCTGTGTATAAACTGCGGAAAATGTTATGAAGTATGCAGATTTAATGCTGTAAATAATTTTAAAAAATGTGAAAGCTGCGGTGTGTGTGAATATGTCTGTCCTGTGGGAGCGATAAAAATGATGCCGAATAAGGCAGGAGAAATATTTATATCTGACACTGAATACGGAAAAATTGTTCATGCCTGTCTTTTTCCCGGTGAAGAAAATTCGGGAAAACTTGTAGCAGAAGTTAGAAGAAAGGCAAAACAAACTGCAAAGGAGCAGGGAAAACAGTTTGTTATTCTTGACGGAGCTCCGGGGGTTGCCTGTAATGTAATCAGTTCACTTACAGGTGTGAGAAAAGCTGTGATTGTAACAGAGCCTACTCTTTCAGGACTTCATGATTTGGAAAGAGTTCTTTCTTTAATTGAGAGATTTAGAATAACTCCATATTTTGTGATAAATAAGTATGATTTATCAGAAGAAATTTCCCAAAAAATAGAAACTTTTCTGACAGAGAGAAATTTTTCTGTTTCTGTGAAAATCCCTTTTGATAAAAGAATAATAAATGCCATAAAACAAAAAAATATTCCTTCTGTCAAAGAATTTGAACTTTTTGAACAACTTGGTTTTTCAAAACTGGCAGAAGAATTGAAAAAATAATATTTAATATTTTATATATTCGCTTTCTCTCAGATATTTTTCATCGTTTCCGTAAATAAATAAAACAGAGCCGTTTTTTATTTTATTTATAATTTGTCTGTTCAGAGATTTTGGAACGGCGGGGCATCCTTCGGTTCTTCCGAGAAATCCGTATTTTTTCAGATATGTTTCTTCGGAAGATTCTGCTCCGTGGATTACTACTCCTCTTGTAAAGGCGTTGGAATTATATCTTTCTTCCAGACCGTAAAGTCTTAGAGAATATCCGTATCTTCCGTTGTAAGTTTTTCCTGTGAGATAAAATCCAAGAGAACTTTTGTAAGAATTTACTTTATTTGAAAAACTTACAGCTGTTTCAGCTCCTGTATTTTTTCCGTGGGCAACATATGTATATTCTTCTGATTTTAATGTATTCATATTAAGTACAATAAATCTTTTTTCATTTGACGGTTTTGAATAATCTGCAATAACAAGATAATGATTTTTTTTATTTTGTATTTTATAATATCCTTTTACAGCCATTTTAAAAACTCTGTATTCAATTTTTCCGGAAAGCTGAAAACTGTCATATAAAAACATATAACGGCTCTCATCAATCATACTTCCTGAATTTGGACCGATATTTTCCATAAATATTTTTTCCGGAGAAAGATTTTGTGATGTTATTATCCCTTCTCCATAACTTTGTGCATATGAAATTATTAAAAAAATAAGAAACATTATTTTTTTCATTATACTGCAATCCTCTCTAAAAAACTTTTTGAATTTTTTTGCTTTATAGAGTAATATTATCATAGATAGAAAAATAAATAAAGATATGTTTTGATTGGAAAGGAGTGCTTATGGAATTAAAACTCTTATCTATAAAAAATTGGAGAGAGATAAAAAATATGGATTTGTATTTTGAAAATCTCATGCTGTTTCTGGGACAGAGTTCAGAGGGGGTAAATAATATTATTTCCTGCCTTGCATTTATTTTTAACAGCAAAGAACTTGAGCCTGAAGATATTTATGATGAAACAGAACTTGCAGTGTTAAAAATGATATTTTTCAAAGAGAATACAAGATATAAATTAAAAATTACAGCTTCTGCTCAGGGAGAGGTAAGATATTATATGAGAAATTCTAAAAACTGGAAAGAAATTACAAAAGACGGATATTTGAAATTTATTTCTCAAATACCTTTTTTCCATGTTTCAGGAGATATGAGCGGACAATGTACAAACATTTTTAAGTGTCTTTTCAATATTCTGATGAAAGACCATGAACACGAACAGAGAATAAAAAATTATATTTACAAAGCCTATGAAAATCTTGATGAGGGATATGAAAATCCTGAATTGTACAGAAATCTGCTTTTTGAGTTTTTGAAAGTTATTGCCGAAGTTTCAAAACATAAAAAAGAATCTATTCTTAACAATGCTGTGCTTCTTTTTGAAGACCCGGAACTGTTTCTGCACCCCCAGAAGCAAAGAGAATTGTTTGATTGTTTTATAAAGCTTTCAAAGCTGGGCACAAAAATTTATCTGAAAACTTATTCCAGCAGTTTTCTTGGGCTGAAACAGTATAAGTCAATTTGTGTGGTGAAAAAAATAAATAATAATGTAAGAGTGGTGCAGGCAAAACATAATATTTTCAGAGGAGATGCAATAAAAGCTTTTAATATGAACTATTGGATAAATCCTGACAGAGGTGAACTGTTTTTTGCTGAAAAAGTGATACTTGTAGAAGGACAGACAGATAAAATAATTATTTCTGCTTTGGGAAAATCTTTGGGAATATTTAAATATGATTATTCAATAATAGAGTGTGGAAGCAAAAGTACAATACCGCAGTTTATTATGCTCCTTAATCTTTTCAAAATTCCTTATGTGGTTGTATATGATAAAGATAATCATAAATGGAGAACAAAAGAGGAGATTGCAAGTTCAAATTTGAAAAATAAGCAGATTCGTTCAATGGTAAAAGATAATTTAGGATTCTGTATCGAATCGGAAAATGATATTGAAGAAGAAATTTATAACAGACACGGAGAGAGAACAACATATAAAAACAAGCCTTTCAATGCTCTTAGATATATTTCCAATGAAAATTATATTATCCCGGAAAAACTGGAACAGAAAATCAGAAAAATATATGAATAGAATTTAAAAGACGGAGCATTGCTCCGTCTTTACATTAAATATAAGTTATTTATTAGTCAGCAAAGAACATTTCTGTTAAATCCATAGGATTTACATAAACACCGTCTTTGTATACTCTCATGTTTCCTGAAGCTATTTCGTCTATTAAAATAACTTCTCCGTCTTTGTCTATACCAAACTCAAATTTGATATCGTAAAGGTCAAGTCCTTTTTTAGCAAGTTCGTTTTTAACTACTGTAGATATTTTTTGAGTTCTTTCTTTCATAGAGTCGTATTGCTCAGCAGTCATAACACCTAACACTACTAAACCGTCTTTTGTTACCAATGGATCGCAAAGTTCGTCATTTTTAAATGTAGTTTCCACATATGCAGGAAGTTCAGCAGCCTCTTCAATATAATCGCAGTAACGACGATAGAAGCTTCCTACTGCTCTGAAACGGCAGATTACTTCCAAACCTTTTCCGAAAGGTTTTGCAGGTACAACTTCCATTGTTCCTTTGTCTAAATCAGCAGAAATATAGTGAGTTTTTACACCTTCGTTATTAAGAACTTCAAAGAAGTATTCAGACATTTTAAGATTTGCTTTTCCTATACCTTCGATTGTAAGACCTACAGAGTTTTCACCCGGATCGAACACTCCGTCTTTACCGGTACAGTCGTCTTTGAACTCAAGCAGAAAGTTTCCGTTTTCCAGCTTGTACACATTCTTTGTTTTTCCTTGATAAACTTTTTCCATTTTTTCCTCCATTATATTTAATAAAATTATTGGCTGAAATACTGACAGTCTCCATTCTGAAACTGCACAAAAATAAGCGGTTCTTTTTTTATGATTGCTTTTTGTAACTCTATATGTGGTATTATATCATTTTTTAACAAAATTTCAAATTTTTTTCTAAAAATAAAAAGGACAACAAAAAATTGTCCTTAAATGTTTACTTTATAAATATCTCTTATCTGACTTCCAAGAAATTTTTCTGCTTTTTCTCTGAAATTTTCCTTATCTCCTGTAACATAAAATTCAACCTTACCTTTTTCTTTGTCGGTTGTAAGGATGTCTTCTTTTTTTAATATTCTGAAAAGTTCCCTAGCACATTCACTGCTTGGGTCTATAATTTTTCCGTTAAACATTTTTTCAATGTCTTTCTGAATGAAAGGATAATGTGTGCATGCCAAAAGAACAGCTTCCGAACTTTTTGGGACATTTGACATATAATCAGCAAGAATTTCCTGTCTGTTTTCAAATTTTTCCCAACCTTCCTCTATCATAGGGCAAAGCTTTTCACAAGGAACAGAATTTACTGTCATTTTTTTATTTTTCTTTTTTATTTTTTCTGCATGAACACCGCTGTTTATAGTAAAAACAGTTCCAAGTACGGAAATCTCACCGTATCCGTTTGAAGAAACAGCTTCCACTCCGGCATCTATTATTCCTATGATTGGAATATTGCTGTGTGATTTTAATTCTTCCAGTGTGGCAATAGATATTGTATTGCAGGCGATAACCAGTGCTTTGCAGTTGTTTGTTATCAAAAATTCCACTATTCTTTTGCTTAATTTCTGTATTTCTTCTTTTGTCTTATCACCGTAAGGAATATTTTTCGTATCTCCGAAATAAATTATATTTTCATTTGGAAGAAGTTTTACAATCTGCTTTAAAACACTTACTCCTCCGACTCCCGAATCAAATACTCCTATACAACATCTCTTATCCATTTTTATCCCGCCGTTTCCTGATTAGTTTACACATTATTATATCTTATTAATGTACAAAATAACAAGCTTTCTTTTGCTTCTTATGATTTATTTTATTTATATTTTTTTAT
>UQXM01000099.1 GCA_900545035.1 uncultured Fusobacterium sp.
AAATTATCATATAACTTTGTTCTGCCAAGAGTTTACACTTTCCCATAACTTTACTCTTGGCAGACTTCCCTAAAAATTTTGAAAGACGGAATGAAATTAATTTTTCTTCCGTCTTTCTTAATAAAATATATTTAGCAATTAACAAATTGACTTTTATATATATTTGGGATATAATTTTAATATATAAAGAATGTATGAATTTTTTCCAAAAATTCTATATTTAAAAACTCGGTCATTGGAGTATATGGCGAATGACAACTATACAGTTACAGGGGCGGAACCCACGTAGGGGCTTTCACATACTACGGTTGTGCTGAGGGAAAACAGCTATAAAAGATATCCCGCTGTAAAAAATATTTTAATGAAAAATCCTGTTTATTGAAAAACGGGATTTTTTTATAGAAAGTTGAGAAAATAAAAATGCCGGAACGCTTTTTAAACAGGACGAAAAAAGTATCAATATCACAAATTGATTTAAAATTATTTTTCAAATTTTATGAAGAATATATATGTTCTTATACATATAACTATATTTTAGAAGATAACACAGAGATTATTGTCAGATTTGAAAAAGATAATTTTCCTCATATTTTAGGTTTACATAAATTTAGGAGTATAAGAGATTATAAAAGCTCTAAAAAGATATGTGAAGATATATCAAAAGAAAAAATAACTTTTAAAGAGCTTCGTTTAAACGAGGAAAATATTTTTAATAAAAATGAAGAATTGTTGGACAGACTTACTTTTTTTCCTGTTTTGAGAACTTTATTGGATAATACAGAGTGTGCATTAAAGTATAATTTAAATGCTTCTTTTAATACAAAAATAGATTTTTCTTTTTTGTTAAAATCAGGAAAAATATCAATCATTGTATATTTGGCAATAAAAGAAATCAAGGGAGATAAAAAAATATGTGTTCCCGTTTCTTTATTGGTTGACAGAAAAGACAGATTTTTAAAAATGGGATTGAAAGAATTGAAAATAAAAAATATAACCATAACTAAAAAGAAAACGGTGTAATTAATTTTACCCCGTTTTTTCTCAATAAAATTTTTTATTATTGTGTATAAGCATATTATTTTTTATTCATCAGGTTGTATTATTTTATTTACTAACAGCTGGTCAACTTTGAAGTTATCTACATCAACCACTTCAAAAGTATACCCCCCGTATTCAACTTTGGCGGCTTTTTTAGGAATGCTTTTCAGCATATACATCATAAATCCCGCTATTGTTTCGTAGGTATCTTCTTCAGGCAGGCTGTCTATTTCCAACACTTTTTTCACATCATCTATGGGAGTTATTCCGTCAACAAGCCAAGACCCCTCTCCTCTGGAAATAATCTGCTGTTCATCTTGGTCTTGATACACCACATCTCCCATAAGAGTATTTACCACATCGTAGAAAGTTACAAGTCCCACAACATTTCCGTACTCATTCATAATAACCGCAAAATCTTCTCTGGCTTCGTTGAATTTATCCAAAGCTTCTGAAATTGTAAGAGTGTTCGGCAGAATAAGGATATTTGTTTTGGTAATATCTTTTATTCCGTGAAGTCCGTTCATTTCTCCTTTAAGTATTCTCGGCAGAATATTTTTTGAATCCACATATCCCACAACAGAATCAATGTCGTTTTGGCACACCAAAAATTTTGAATGAGGATAGTTGCTGATTTTTTCTTTTATGCTGTCTTCATCCTCTTCCAGAGTGATATACACAATATCATTTCTGTTTGTCATAATTGAAGATACCCATCTTGTATCAAGTTCAAAAACATTTTCTATAAGGGACTGCTCTTTTTTCTGAACAACTCCCGCTTCTGCACCTGCGTCCATTATTGCAAAAATATCGTCATATGTGATTGAATCATTCCTTGTCTGTTTTATTTTAAATATTTTGAATACAAGAGAAGACATACTTTCAAAAACCAAAATAAAAGGTTTAAGCACAATTATCAGAAAACTCATAAGGTTTATAACCGAAACGGCTGTATTTTCAGGGGAAGCCATTGCAAGTTTTTTTGGTATAAGGTCGGCAAACTCTATAAACAGTCCTGTTACAAAAATAAATGAGATTATGCTTCCAATCATATCAGCATGAAAAGCTGAATTTGGAAAACGGCTGATTATAAAGTTTTTTATCACAGGATTTAAAATATTATCCCCTACAATACCTCCAAGTATTGCCACTGCATTGACGCCAATCTGCACCACTGCAAAAAAGTTTCCTGAAGTTTCCTGTATTTCCAAAACTTTTCCCGCTCTTTCATCTCCCTTTTCTTTCATTACCTGAAGTTTCATTTTTCTTGCTGAAGCCAGGGAGATTTCACTCATAGATAAAAACATACTTATTCCGATAAGCACTGCCAAAAGAAACAATCTGAAAAATATATCCGAAGCTGTATTTGTCATAGTTAATCCTCCTGTTTTATTACTGCTGTAAATATTATATACTTTTTAGGCAGGAAAGACAAATATTTCAAAAGAAAACAGGCTTTCTGAATGTGAAAGCCTGTTTTTAACAGTTTCTATTTTTTTAGCATACCCATTAATATATCTTCCGAAGTTATTGGAAGAGTTCTGAAATTTATGCCTGTTGCATTTTTAACTGCAGCGGCTATCGCAGGAGAAGGAGTGTTTATAACCACTTCACCTATTGATTTTGCTCCGAAAGGTCCTGTCTCTTCCCAGCTTTTGCTGAACTCAACATCCATTCTTCCGATATCTTTTCTGCAAGGAATTTTGTACTGCATAAAGCTGTCAGTGATTACTCTTCCTTTTTCATCAAAGATAATATCTTCGTAAAGGGCAAGTCCTATTCCCTGTGCCATTCCTCCCTCAACCTGTACTCTGGCAGCACTTGGGTTTACAGGTGTTCCGCAGTCAACAACAGAAAGAATATCCGTAACACTGCATTCTCCTGTTGAAGGGTCGATTTCCACTTCTGCAAATCCTGCTATAAACGGAGGAGGAGAAGTTTCGCTTCCGAATGTTGCTGATGTTGTAAGCTGATTTCTCAAATCGAAAGAAACAGATTTCATTGCTAAATCTTTTATTGTTACTGATTTTTCTCCGTCGGCACTTTCCACATGATCACCGCAATAAACAAGATTTTCTTTCGGCATTTCAAGAATAACTCCTGCTGTTTCAAGAATTGCTTCTTTCATTTTTTCACAGGCAAGAACTACAGCTTTTCCTGTAACATATGTTCCGCTGGAAGCGTATGCTCCCGGGTCGTAAGGGGATACATCTGTATCACTTGCATTTATTATTATTTCACTCATAGGGACTTCAAGAACTTCTGCCGCCATCATTGACATAACAGTGTCGCTTCCTTGTCCCATGTCAGTTACTCCTACCATAACAGAGAAGTTTCCTGCATCGTTAAGTCTTACAGTGGCAGACCCTGTATCCACTCCTGCTATACCTGAACCCTGCATTGTAACAGCCATTCCTGCCGCTCTTATTTTTCCGTCAGGCATAACTCTTCTCACAGCTCTTTTCTCAAAATCAAATTTTTCTTTTCCTATCTCAATACATTTTTTTATATCTCCGCTGGCAATATAACTGTCTTTTCCCGGCTCAACAAGATTTTTCATTCTTATATCCACAGGAGAGATTTTTAAAATATCTGCCAGTTCGTTTACAGCCGATTCAACGGCAAATGTTCCCTGTGTAGCTCCGTATCCTCTGAAAGCAGCTCCCACCATTGTATTTGTGTATACAACATCCGCTTCCATTCTCATAGGAACTTTTTCGTATAATGGGAATGTTTTGAATGATACAAGTCCTGTAACAGTAGGTGCGTGTTCTCCGTAAGCTCCTGTATTGGAAATTACTTTAATATCAATTCCTTTGATATTTCCCTCTCTGTCAGATCCGATTTTTACATTTATAGTCATGGCGTGTCTTGTGTTTCCGCACACCTGTGTTTCTTTTCTTGTAAATATTATTTTTGAAGGTTTCTTTGTCATCATAGTAACAAAAGCTGAATATATTTCACAAACCATTGTCTGCTTTGCTCCGAAACCTCCTCCTATTCTCGGCTTGATTACTCTCACTTGGCTTGGAGCAAGTCCCAGTATTCTTGCAAGGTGTCTTCTTACATGGAAAGGTATCTGAGTTGAAGCAATGGTTGTAAGTCTTCCGTTTACATCGTAATAGCTGTATGAACGGTATGTTTCCATCATAGACTGAATCTGCGGCTGAGTACGGTAAGTTCTTTCGATTACCACATCACTGTCTTTCAGTCCCTCTTCCACATCTCCTTTTGTGTATAAAAGGTGTGAAGCAAGGTTTCTGCTTCTGTCATATCCGATATCAAAATTTGTGTGTGCATCTTCCAAATGAACTTTTATTGGAGAAGAAGTTGCCTTTTCATAATCAAGAAGAGGCTCAAGAACTTCGTATTCCACTTTGATAAGTTTCATAGCTTTAAGAGCTGTTTTTTCATCTTCTGCCGCAATAATTGCCACAGGGTCGCCAACATATCTCACATATTCGTCAAGAAGTCTTCTGTCATACGGAGAAGGTTCGGGATAGCTCTGTCCTGCTGAAGTAAATCTTGTTTCAGGGACATCTTTGTATGTATAAATTGCTTCCACTCCCGGTACAAGAAGAGCTGTTTTTGTATCAACAGATTTTATTCTTGCATAAGCGTGTGGAGAACGAAGAAGTTTTATTATAAGAGTGTTGCTGTTAAGCACCAAATCATCTGTGTAAACAGGTTTTCCTGTAATAAGATTTACTGCGTCTATTTTAGGTGTTGCCTTATTTATTATTTTCATCAGCTTTCACCTCTCTCATATAGGCTTTTATCCCTCTAAGCTGTGAAGCATACCCGCTGCATCTGCAAAGATTTCCGTTCAGGTAGTGAAGAATTTCTTCATCTGTGGGGTTGTCAAGCTCTTTCATCATTGCGATAACTGTAAGAGCAAATCCCGGAGCACAAAATCCGCATTGTTCCGCTCCCTCTGCTGCCAGATGTTTTGCAAGAAGTTCAGCTTCCACTGGGTAATTTTCTATTGTTTCAATTTTTTTGTTCATAACTCTTGCTGAAAGTGTAGAACAAGAAAGAACAGGTTTTCCTTCGACAAGAACTGTACAAAGTCCGCATGCTCCTGTGTCGCACCCTCTTTTTACACTAAGATATCCTGCTTTTCTGAGAGTGTCCACAAGATATTCGTCGGCAGAAATAAGAAGTTCTTTTTTTCTGTTATTGATTGTTGCAGTTAATATCATATTATCTTACCTCCTTCAAAGCTTTGGCAAGAAGTGCGGCACCCAATAACTCTCTGTACTCTTTTGTCCCTCTCATGTTGCTTCCGAAAACTATCTCTTTCTGCAAAATCTCTCCTGCCTGTTTTTCATCAAAATTATCTTTTAAAAATTCCATAGTTTTGTGAGCAAGAACGGCTCTGCTCGGTCTTGACCCCACAGCCACTCTCATATTTCCTGCTTCATCTCTCGAAACAGCCATATTAAGAACAGAGTAGTCTGCTTTGCTCTTTCTCACACATTGGAAAGATGTTTTTAATTTTTCTTTTTTTATTATAACTTTTACAAGAATATCTCTTCTTGTTTCCTTTTCTTTAAGGAAATCCTCAAGTTTTAATTCTCCGCCTTTGTGAAGCACAACATATGTGTCAAGAGAAAGAAGAGCAGTGATAAGGTCAGAGAAACCATGTTTTGTAAAAACAGTTGCCCCTATTCTTACATTGTTTCTCAACTGCACTCCCACAATATCCGAAACAGCTGTTGAAATCACAGGAAACCATTGGTAAAGATTTTTATCTGTTTCAAGCTGTCTGAACGAAACCATTGCTCCTATTTCAAAGCTGTCCTCTTTTTCTGTAATTTTATCTATGTCCGTTACATTTGAAATATCCACTGCTGTATTGTAATTTGTGTTTCCCATTCTAAGATAGGAAGTTCCTCCCAGCAGAACATTTTTTCTGTTTTTCATAAGTTCTGCATATGCTTCTTCGATTGTCGAAGCAGGAAAAAAATTTGCAAAAGTAAACAATTATATCCCTCCTTTATAATTATTTGTCATTCGGAAGCAGTATGTTTAAAATAACTGCTATTGAAGCAGAAACAACTATTCCTGATCCTCCGAAAATAAGTCTTATGCTTTCAGGGAAATGTACAAGAGCAGAAGGCACAGCTCCCAGTCCGTATCCCACACCCAGAGAAACTGAAAGTATAACAGCATTTTTTCCTCTCAAAGGCTCTTTTGTGATAAGATTAACTCCGCTTATAAATATCATGGCAAATATCATAACCAAACTTCCGCCTATTACACAAGAAGGCACAACAGTAAGAAGAGCTCCCAGTTTAGGGAAGAAAGCCCCTGCAATCAGGAACATCGCTCCCACAGCAACCACAAATCTGCTCATTACTCCTGTCATTGTAACAATTCCTGTATTCTGGCTGAATGATGTTGTAGGCAGTATTGAGAAGAATGAAGCAAGAACACACCCAAGTCCGTCCGCCATAATTCCTCCCGAAAGTTCTCTGTCTGTAACCTCTCTTCCTGCTCCTCCCATTGTAACTCCTGACATATCTCCAACAGTTTCAACGGCAGAAACTATAAACATCATCATCATTGCAAAAATTGCATCAAGATGAAATTCATATCCGTAGCTGAAAGGTCTTGGTATATTGAAAAACGGTGTTTCTGCAATAGGAGATAAATCTGTTATTCCCAAAACAAGTGCAACGATAAATCCGAAAACAGTTCCTATAAAAACAGACCCCGTACTTGTAATTCCTTTTGTAAATTGTTTTAAAACTATCACCACCACAAGAACAGAAGCTCCTATTCCCAGATTCATAAGAGAACCGAAATCACTTGCTCCGACTCCCCCTGCAAAGCTGTTGATTCCAACAGGTATAAGAGAAAGTCCTATTGACAGCACAACCACTCCTGTAACAACCGGCGGGAAAAATCTTC
>UQXM01000100.1 GCA_900545035.1 uncultured Fusobacterium sp.
AGAGGTAAAAATTTTAACTATAAAAAAAGTATCGAGCATGATAGATAAAAAATGGCATATGAAGAATTATATACTTTTCTTTTCAGCATGTATTGTTTTGAGTTTGAAAACAGATGTACTTGCTTTGTAATGAAAAAGAATGAAGAAATAATTTTTGGAAGAAATAGTGATTTTTTAACTGAATTGGAAAAGTTATATGACAGTTGTTATTATAAATTAGAAAAAAGTTATAGTTTTATTGGAAATACGACAGCTTTTACAGAGATAGAAGATGGGATAAATGAATATGGCTTAACAGTTGGATTAACATTTATTTATCCTAAAATAAGAAAAGCGGGACTTAATGCTGGTATGCTGGTGAGATATCTTTTAGAAAAATGTAAAACAGTTACAGAAGCAGTAAAAGAATTAAAAAAACTTCCTATTGCTTCAGCACAAGGAATAACTTTAGCAGATAAGCAAGGAAATATGGTGGTAATTGAATGTAATCCTGAAAAAATTACTGTAATTTATCCACAAGAGCAAGAAAATTTTGTTGTATCTGCAAATAATTTTTATTCTATTAAAATGAAAAAATATAGAAATCCTGATATTGATGACTGGAGATCAGATGAAAGATATGAAACAGTTAAAAGAGCTTTAAAAGAAAATCAAAAAAGTTTTTCTTTTGAATTTGCTAAAAATTTATTATCAGGAAAATACGGTTTTATGTGCCAGTATGATAGAAAAACAGGAGCTGATACAGTTTGGTCTTGTATATATTTTTTAAATAAAGATAAAATTTATCGTGTTGAAGGTAATCCATCACGAAAGCAATTCAAAGAAGATAAAAGATTAAAATTTAAAGAAATGTAGTAGAAAAGGGGGAATATTGTATTTATAAGATTACAATAGTTTCTCCACCCTTTTTTGAAAAAATATATTGTTGACAGAAAAATAAAAGAATGTTACTATTTTTATAGAGTACCCCCCTATATTGAAATTGAAAAGAGGTAATATAAATGAAAGAAAAATACAAATTAACCGGTGTAGGTTGTATGAAGTGTGTTGCCAAAATAGAAAAAAATCTTTCTGAAATGAAAGGTGTTGAGAATGTAAAAGTTGATGTTGAAACAAAATATATGGATATATCTTATGATGAAAAAACAGTTCCATTCAGTGAGATAGAAAAAAAACTTATAGAAATTGGGTATGGAATAGATAAAAATATTGAAGAAAGCGAAGAGGAAAAAAAAGAGGTTGTATGTGAATTTCAGCAAGAAGAGATTCAGAAAAAAAATGAAGTTCTGTCAAAAAAAGACAGTAAAAAACAATTTAAACTTTCAGGAGTAACTTGCCAAGCTTGTGTAAGAAGAATAGAAACAAAAGTAGGAAAGATACAGGGAGTTAAAACTGCTGTGGTAAATCTTGCGACAGAAGAATTGACTGTAGAATATGATGATGAGCTTACAAATCAAAAAAAAATAGAGGAAGAAGTAATATCAGCTGGTTATGGAATAGAGGAAAAAACAGAAGCTTCTGAACTTAATGTGAGAATTGAGGGGATAAGCTGTCAGGCCTGTGTTGCAAATATAGAGAGAAAAATAGGGAAACTTGATGGTATTATAAGTGCAGAAGTAAATCTTGCTACAAACAGAGGAAAATTTATTTATGACAGCAGCAAGATAAAAGCTTCTGAAATTATAACAGTGATAGATAATCTTGGAGGATATAAAGCCATAAAAGATGAAGAGGTAAAACCTGAAGATGAGGTTAAAAAAGAAGCGGAAATGAAGAGAGAATTTTTGGAATTTAAAACTGCAATAGTTTTGGCAGCCATAGTTTTTTACATCACTATGGGACATATGATGGGAATGCCTCTGCCAAGTATAATTTCTCCTGATATAAATTCAATAAATTATGCACTTGTTCAGCTTGTATTAGCAGTTCCTGTAATGCTTATAGGAAGAAGATTTTATACAGTGGGAATAAGAGCCTTGATAAAAGGTGCTCCTAATATGGATTCTCTTATTGCAACAGGAACGGGAGCAGCTCTTGTGTACAGTATATTTGGAACATACGAGATAATTCAAGGAAAGATAGAATATGTTCACGCTCTTTATTATGAATCAGCAGTTGTAATTATAGCTCTTATTATGTTTGGAAAACTTTTAGAAAAAAGAAGTAAAGGAAAAACTTCGGAAGCTATAAAAAAACTTATGGGACTGCAGTCTAAGAAAGCTTCATTGGTAAAAAACGGAGAGATAATTCTTGTAGATATAGAAGAAGTAAGTGCAGGAGATATTATTCTTGTAAAACCCGGAGAAAGTATTCCTGTTGACGGAAAAGTTGTTGAAGGAAACACAAATATTGATGAATCAATGCTTACAGGGGAAAGTATTCCAGTAAGAAAACAGACAGGAGATAATGTTTTTGGTGCTACAATCAATAAAAACGGAAGTATTAAAATAGAAGCAACAGCTGTCGGAAAAGATACTGTTCTTGCAAAAATTATAAAACTTGTGGAAGATGCACAGGGGTCGAAAGCTCCTATAGCAAAAATGGCTGATGTAATCTCAGGATATTTTGTTCCGATAGTGATAGGAATAGCTGTTGTGTCAAGTGCAATGTGGTATATTTTAGGAAGAACAGGAGCTGTAAATCTTTCAATAAGTCCAAGCATATTTGCTTTGACAATATTTATTTCAGTTCTTGTAATTGCTTGTCCTTGTTCTTTGGGACTTGCAACTCCAACTGCTATTATGGTAGGAACAGGAAGAGGGGCAGAGCTTGGTATTTTGATAAAATCAGGGGAAGCTCTTGAAAAGGCTCATAAATTGAATATAATAGTTTTTGATAAAACAGGAACAATTACAGAGGGGAAACCTGTAATTACAGATGTGCTTATTGATAAAAATAACTTTACGGAAAAAGATTTTTCGGAAGAGCAATTTTTAAAAATAACAGCTTCTGTGGAACAACATTCAGAACATCCTCTTGGAGAAGCTGTAGTGGAAGAGGTTAAGAGCAGAGGAATATCTCTTGATGAAGTTAAAAATTTTACAAGCATTTCAGGAGAGGGAATTATCGGAGAAACAGGAAACAGAAAAGTTATTGTGGGGAACTACAAGATTTTCAAAAATAATGGTATAATAATTCCTGAAAACAATGAAAGCGAAAGATTGGCTCAAGAAGGAAAAACACCTATATTTGTAGGGATTGACGGAAAATATGCAGGACTTATAGCTGTTGCCGATGTGATTAAGGAAAATTCCAAAGAAAGTGTAGCAGCTCTAAAAAAAATGGGTCTTCAAGTAGCCATGATAACAGGAGACAACAGAAAAACCGCAGAAGTTGTGGCAAAACAAGTGGGCATTGATATCATTCTTGCAGAAGTAAGTCCTGAAGATAAATATCTTGAAGTAAAGAGATTGCAGAATGAGGGATTGAAAGTTGGAATGGTGGGGGACGGAATAAATGATTCTCCTGCACTTTCACAGGCTGATGTTGGAATAGCAATCGGAGGCGGAACAGATATTGCAATGGAAAGTGCTGATGTTATTTTGATGAAAAAAGATTTGAAAGATGTAGCTGTTGCAATGAAACTAAGCCATGCAGTTATAAAAAATATAAAAGAAAATCTTTTCTGGGCATTTTTATATAACAGTCTTGGAATACCTGTGGCAGCGGGAGCGTTATTTTTAATAACCGGGCATCTTTTAAATCCTATGATTGCCGGAGGAGCTATGGCAATGAGTTCAGTTTCGGTTGTAACAAATGCGTTAAGACTTAGAAATTTTGGAAAATAGTTTTTAAAAATTATCTTGGAGGTATAAATGGCTGAGAAAAATGAAAAATTTAGATTAGAAGCAGAGGAGTGTACGGGAAGATATTGTACATCTGCTGAAACAAAACAGAAACTGAAAGCCAGACTTAACAGAATAGAAGGACAGATAAGAGGAATAA
The DNA here is from genome assembly GCA_900545035.1 of uncultured Fusobacterium sp. Classification (GTDB taxonomy): domain Bacteria; phylum Fusobacteriota; class Fusobacteriia; order Fusobacteriales; family Fusobacteriaceae; genus Fusobacterium_B. The sequence continues at coordinate 3,946 of UQXM01000100.1, forward strand.
GCAATATGGTGGAAAAAGATGCTTACTGTGATGACATTCTTAATCAGATATCTTCTGTGAGAGCTGCTCTTGCCGGTGTTTCAAAACAAGTACTTGAAGGGCATTTGAAACATTGTGTTGTAGATGGAATAAAAGAGGGCAGAGAGGGGCAGATTATAGAAGAACTTATCTCTACATTGAATAAAATGATGAAGTAAATATATATTAAAATATGGAGTAAAATATGAATTATTTTTTATTTTTAAATCATCCCAAAGGAGAAGAAGTATATAAAGTAAATAAAGAAAACGAAGCAGCAGCCAGAAGATATTTTGAAACAGCAGAGCTTCTTGAAACAGAAGTTACAATAGAGGGAAAAACTTATCGTGCCAAAATAGACTATGAGATGTTTGCAAAACCTTCAAATTTTGATTGTTTTAATTGCAGTAATAACTGTTGTGCTGACAGTCCTTCAAAGCTTGGTGAAAAAGCTAAAAAGTTTCTTTTTGATAATAAGAATGAATTTGAAAAAATTACAAAGAATATGGAGATAGCAGAAGAGCTTGATTATGAAGCAGAAGAACTTCTTGAAGAACTGAGAACAGAAGAGAGTGGAAGAGAGATAATAAGAGAAATAGAAGATGAAACAGAGATGTGTTTTTATGCTTACAAAAAAGATAATAAAACAACTCTTTGCAGTATTCATTCAATGTGTCTTGATAAAAAAATGTCTTCAAAAGAAATTTGTTCTGTAAAACCTCTTGTATGTTCTCTTTGGCCTGTGGAAATTTTGTCAGAAGAGGATAATTCAATGCTGTATATTACTCTTCCTGATGATTTTACAAACAGTTTTACCATTGAAGATTATTATCAAATTCCGTGTATAAATGAGGAACTTGTATACTCTGCTTTATTCAGGCGAAAAAATCCTGAGGGATTTACAGGAGAATACAAACCAATAATTGAAACATACAAGGAAACTATCATAAATTGTCTGGGAGAAGATGTATACAGAAAAATAAAGGAAAAATTATCTCTTTAAAATAAATGAAATATATTGACAAACCATTGGAAATCATATATAATAACAAGGTAAATTAACCTTTCCCACAAAGGACCGTTGCGTTATATTATAAAAATATAACTTATTTTAGGAGGAAAAAAGTGAATAAATACACTGTAATGCAAAGAAAAGAAGATGTAGTTAGAGATTGGTATCACTACGACGCTGAAGGAGTTGTTTTAGGAAGATTAGCAGTGGAAATTGCTAAAAAATTAATGGGAAAAGAAAAAGTATCTTTCACTCCACATATTGACGGAGGAGATTATGTTGTAGTAACAAACATTGAAAAATTAGTAGTTACTGGAAACAAAATGAAAGACAAACTTTACTATAGACACTCTGGATTCCCTGGAGGAATTAAGAAAAGAACTTTAGAAGAAGTTTTAAATGTTAAACCAGAAGACGCTTTAATGCTGGCTGTAAAAAGAATGCTTCCAAAAAACAGATTAGGAAGACAGCAATTAACAAGATTAAGATTATTTGTTGGTGCTGAGCACGATCACGCAGCACAAAAACCAGTAAAGGCTGAAATTTAAGGAGGGTATTAACAGTGGCAGATATGAATCAATGTAGAGGAACTGGAAGAAGAAAAACTTCTGTAGCAAGAGTAAGATTAATTCCTGGAGAAAAAGGAATAGTAATAAACGGAAAAGAAATGGCTCAATATTTCGGAGGAAGAGAAATCCTTTCTAAAATCGTTGAGCAGCCTTTAGTTTTAACAGAAACTTTAGACAAATACCAAGTAATCGTTAATGTTTACGGTGGAGGAAATGCCGGACAAGCTGGAGCAATCAGACACGGAATTTCTAGAGCTTTATTAGAAGCTGACGAAACTTTAAGAGGAGCTTTAAAAGAAGCTGGATTCTTAACAAGAGATTCAAGAATGGTTGAAAGAAAGAAATACGGAAAGAAAAAATCAAGAAGATCTCCACAATTCTCAAAACGTTAAGATTTTCAAAAACATGTATTATCAGCCCTGCAAAATTGCAGGGCTTTTTTAAAACTTAAAATAAATTTAGGAGGAGTATGAAAAAATTACATATTGGAGAAATATTTTTAAATAATTTGAAGGTTGAAAATCTATTAAAAGAAATTTCTTCTATTTTTGAAGAAAATAAGTATACTAAGAAAATAAATTATAAGCCATATTTTCAAAGAGAATATGTCTGGGGTTTGGATAAAGCGACTTATTTGATAGAAAGTATTTTATTATCTACAGAAATTCCACCAATTGTTTTATTTTATGATGACTTTGAAAATCAAGTAATTGATGGTAGACAAAGATGTGAAACAATAGAAAAATACTTAAATAATAAGTTTCCTTTACAAGAAAAAGGATTAAAAGTATTGAAAAGTTTTGCAGGAATGTATTATAGAGATTTACCTGAAGAAATTAAGTTTAAATTTTTAGATACGAAATTAAGAATAATTCAATTTTCAGTTGTAAATAGAAAAAATATAGGAGAATATGAAGAAGAAAAAGTTAAAAAAGAAATATTTAAAAGATACAATTCAGGAATAATGCCATTAAAAAAAGAAGAAATAGAAAGAGCCGAATATATTTCAGATGAGTTAACAAATGAGTTATATAGAAAACTTGAAACAGATTCAATTTTTTTAGAAAAATGTAAAGATATTTTGCTTTTAAAAAGAGATCAAAAAAAATTAGAAAGAGATAAAATAAATACATTAATTTCAAAATATAGAGAGTGGATATTACTTTCTAAAATGCCTATAAATAAATATTCAAAGAGTAAGAAAGAGATATTTACAAGATATTTATATTATTACAAAGATAAAATAAAAGAGAAAGGAGTATTAGAAAAAAATTATTATTACTTAGAAATTTTATATCAAATAAAAGAAAAACTAATTTCAAAAAATAAAATTAAGCTATCAGAAAATATTTTATTTTTTGAATGTTTATATTGG
>UQXM01000101.1 GCA_900545035.1 uncultured Fusobacterium sp.
CCAAGAGCTTCTCTCACTCCATGATTTACAGCTCTTTGTTTTCCTCCGTTTTCCTGATAAATATATCTTATATTAATTATATTTTCTTTTTGAAAATCTTTTATAAGTTCTTCTGTCTTATCAGTTGAACCATCGTCAACAATAAGCCATTCAAAATCTCTATCAGTCTGATTTTTCAAAGATTCATAAAGTCTGGTAAGAGTATGTTTTCTGTTGTATGCAGGAGTAAAAATTGTAATCATATATTTTCCCCCTCTTCTATCTTCCTTTTCCGAATACCACTGTTTTAAGTGTCATAAACATAATAGCAATATCAAGGCTTATACTGTGGTGTTTTATATAGTATAAATCATATTCAAGTTTTCTTTCTGCATCTTCCACACTTGCTCCATAGGGATACATAACTTGTGCCCACCCTGTAAGCCCCGGCTTAACCAGATGTCTAAGATTGTAATAAGGAATAACTTTTTCCAAATCTTTAATGAAAACCATTCTTTCAGGTCTTGGACCTATAAAACTCATTTCCCCTTTTATTACATTCCATAACTGAGGAAGTTCATCTACTCTTGTTTTTCTCATAAAGTTTCCGAATTTTGTAACTCTCGGATCATTTTTTTGTGCCCATTTTGCTCCGTCTTTTTCTGCATCGTTTCTCATACTTCTGAATTTATGTACCATAAATTCCTTATTGTGCTCTCCCACTCTTGCTTGACTGTATATTACAGGTCCCGGACTTTCAAGTCTTACAATAATTGCTGCAATAATCATAATCGGAAAAGTTAAAATCCCTATTACCACAGCCATTGACAAATCAAAAATTCTTTTTATTCTGTTGTGGATAGGGCTGTGAAGAATTTTAAATCCATATCCGTACAGAAGCCATTCATTGTTGATAAGCTCAACATCAATCTTATAAGTTTCTTCCTGCATATAATCAAAATAACTTTTTACTTCTATTCCGTTCATTCTCATATGAAGAATTTTATCCACTTCTTTTTCTGAAAGATGAAGTTTGGCAAGTATAATATAAGAAATTTTATTTTCTTTTACAAACTGTTCGATATTATCAAGGTCGTCTGTATTTATAAATTCAAACTCTTTTTTTCTGATAAGAGATGAAAGAACTCTTCTCTTCATTTCTCCCAAACCGTAAACAGTAGTTTTTATTCTTTTAAAAGTTATCTTTATAAGATAGATTGTAATAATATATTGTGTTGCTGTAAACATAAAGAAAAATGGAATAATCCAAAAATCCCATGTAAGAATAAACCAAAGAGTAAAGAAAATAAGGTTTATCACAAGCACTGCAAAAAATTTATTCATTTTATAAAAAGGAAAATCAAATTTCATATTGTCTGAAAGATAAAGCCCAAGACATATAAACATGAATGTTCCCAAAGAATATATCATCATCCCGCTGCTGATTGGGAGAATTGTACTGTAAATAAAATAAGCAGTTCCCAAAAGAGCTATATATAAAATTTTAAGACTTGTATTTTTATTGTTCATCGTTTTTCAATCCTCACCTTACATCATTTTTGGAGAAATATCTGTTCTTTCTCCAAAAATAATATTATTTTCTTCTATCTTATTTTTATTAAAATATATTCTTGCTCTGAAATATTCTTCTCTTGTTTTTTTGTCCACTTCAGAGAAAACAGCACTTGAATAAGTAGTATTGCTGAATCCATAAACAATAAGAAGATTTTGTTTTTTCGGCAGATTTTGAATATGGCTGACAGTATATCCTTTTGTAAGATCATCATCTGTTTTAAGCTCTTCATACTCTTTTACTTCAATGCTATCTCCGCTGACTTTTCCCAAAGAATTTACTTTTATTACAGTTTTACCGTTGTCCCACAACCAGCTGTTGCCATCTTTTCTCATTATCATTTTTCCCATTTTTGTGCTGTCAAACACAAATCTTATTTTTCCGTAGTTATCAAAAATAAACGGCAAAGATTCATCATTTGTAATAAATGAAGCTGTATTCATTCCCGGTTCAAGAGTTCCCGGAAAAATTTCCTCATAATCTTTTTCTATAACCACAACGGGAAGTCTGTCATCAAGATTATCTGTCTGAACAGATACAATATTTTCTGCTATTACAGAAGTTCTGTCTTTAGAAAGTATTTTTATCAATACTTTATTATTTGTATTTGGATAAAGAGCTACAACAGGAATTCCTTTTTCAGATTTTTTATCAAGAATATAGCTGTAATCTGCACCTCCGTCCACTCCTTTTATTGTAACTTTAACAGGATTTTCAGAATATTCTGTATTAAAGTTCACCAATGCTCCCAAAGGTGTTCTTCCATAAGGATTTAGTTTTATATACGGCTCTTTGAAAGTATAATTTTTTTCAGCAAAAGCTTTTTCTATTTCAATATCATTCTTTCTGTCCGAAAGATAAAGTTCACCGTAATTACATATTTTATTATAATCAAAGTCAGAAAGATGAAGTCTGAAAAAATCATTTATTCCTGTATCAGCTTTAGAAATAGCAGCAATATCTCTGCTCACAGCATAAATCTGCTCCATTTCTGCAAACTCAAGTTCCTGTGTAAAATATTTTCTGTCCATTTCTTTTACATCAAAACCTTTATCTTTCTCATCTCCTGTAAAAGTCTTTTCAAGAACTCTCACAAGAAGAGGGTTTCTATCAATCATAAAGCTGAAAAGATTAATATTTTCATAAGACATATTTTTAATAATATTTTTAAGTTCTTCGTTTACAGTAAGTTTTATAATTTTATCTTTCTGAAGTATGCTGTTTGGAAGTTCTTTTATTTTATTTATATCATAATTTTCTTTTGTGTATCCGAATTTTTCTCTTATATATTCTGAAAATTCGGGAGAGATTGTTTCAAGATCATTAAAAGCGTTTATGATGCTGTAAGCATTTTTGGCTTTGTCATAATTTGGATTTTCAGAAAAAAGATTATTAAAAAATTCTTTTTTGTCAGGTGTGTTTATTGCTCCTGCAACAATAGGATCTTTTAAAATATCATTTGTAACTCTCAATTTTTCAAAAGAAAGATCATCGGTTATTTTTCTGAAGTCTCTGTCCCGTATTTTTCTGTATATTTCATTTTTAATTTTTTTGTAACTGTTTTTTTTGTATACTGCATTTAAAATCCTGACAGATGAAAAATTATCTGCCATTTTATTTTTGTTTGCTGCAGCTGCTCCTCCCATAACTATTACGGCAAAAGAAACAGCAATAATAATTTTTTCTTTTCTGTTAAGCATGATTACTCCTTAATAAAGTTGTTTGCGTGTTTTAATATTATACAATTTTTTTTAGTTAAAATATACAAATAAATAATATTTTTTGAAAAGTTTTGTTTAAAAAAATATATACTCCAATTTATAAATTTTATCAAAGAAATATGGCATTTTTGTGTTATTATATTTGCAAAATTTTATCAAAAAAAATCCACATAGACTTACAACAGTCTACATGGATATTGTTTACTTGGTGGAGTCGACGGGAATCGAACCCGTGTCCAAAACAAAAAGCACCATAAGCTTCTACAAGTTTATTCTGCGATTAATCTCATATTACCCAACTGCACAGACACAGACAGATAATACCAGTCTTTTAAATTTCCTCAAAACATCAAGACTCTGCTCTGAGTAATCCGTAAATTTGGTTATACCCCTTGGAATTCTCTTAACGGCCTTGAGAAAACCGGAGCAGCTGACTTTAATTAAGCAGCTAAAGCGTATTCGTTGTTTCCATCTAAAACGATGAGTTGACCTCTCACAGCGGTCAGCCTGACCTGCTACCTATGACCTTCCTGCCCTGTCGAAACCTTTGCGACCCCAATATTCATTTTTTTATGCAATATATTATAGCACTTATTTTTTATTAAATCAATAAATTAAATCAGCAATCTATCTTATTTTCATCATTCTGTCCATATCTCTCTGCTGATCTTTTTTAGCTATGCTCTCTCTCTTATCGTAAGTTTTCTTACCTCTTCCAAGAGCTATATCAACTTTTACATATCCTTTTGAAAGGTGAACATTAAGAGGAACAATAGTGTATCCTTTCTGAGTAACTTTTTCGTGAAATTTTTTTATCTCTTTTCTGTTAAGAAGAAGCTTTCTCACTCTCCTTTCTTCAGGATTGTAAACGCTTCCATATTCCCATGGAACTATTGACATTCCCATAATAAAAACTTCTCCGTTTATTATTCTCACAAATGCTTCTTTTATACTCACTCTTCCGGCTTTTGCAGATTTTACCTCACTTCCCACAAGCTCAATTCCTGCTTCAATGGTATCCTCCACAAAATAGTCAAAATATGCTTTTTTATTATTTGCTAATATCATATTTCCTCCGATAATCTATATTAAAGGCAAGGAAAAACTGCCAAAAAGTTTTTAATTCTATCAGTTTTTCCTCACTCCCCTGCCAAGGCTTTTTTATTCTTTTTAATTTTATTATCTTTTAAGCTCTGTAAAAAATTCTTCTGTATATGGAGCTACTTCTATTTCAAGTTCTGCCATATCAGCTCTTACCACAATAACTTCTATTTTATCTCCAAGATTATACACTGCTCCGCTGTCTTTGTCCACCATTGCATATTCAATCTCATCAAACTCATAATAGTGCGGAGAATTTGTTACATCCCACATACATTCAACAAGCTCTTCTGTTTCAATAAATACTTTTCTGCTTGCAAATCCTGTAATAGTTCCTTTAAAAACTTCTCCGACTTTATCAAGCATATATTCTACAACTTTGATTTTTACACTCTCATCTTCTGCCTTCATAGCATCTCTTTCTGTTTTTGAAATTGCAGTACAGATTGAACCAAGAGTTTTTTCAAGTTTGTCCAGATATTTTTGTTTAGGATATCCCTGAAGAGTTGCTCCCAATATTCTGTGAATCATAAGGTCAGCGTATCTTCTTATCGGAGAAGTAAAATGTGTGTAATAACTTGAAGCAAGCCCAAAGTGTCCTATGTTTTCAGGTGTATATCTTGCCTGTTTCAATGCCATAAGTATCATCTTATGCACTATCATGCTTATTCCTTTTTCTTTGGAATCCTCTATGATTGTCTGGAATTTTTTAGGATGCAGTCCCTCTGCTGAATGTATTCTGTATCCGAATTTTCCAAGCACATCATTAAGAGCCTCTATTCTTTCGCTGTCAGGTTTTTCATGTGTTCTGTAAATACTCGGTACTTCCAGCCAGAAAAGTTTTTCAGCCACAGCCTCATTGGCTTCAATCATAAAATCTTCGATTACTCTCTCTGCTTCTCCTCTGTCCCTTCTTCTCAAGTATTCAACTTTTTTATTTTCATCAAGAACAACTTGAATTTCAGGAAGTTCAAAATCTATGCTTCCTCTCTTGTATTTTATCTCTCTGATAATTTTTGAAAGTTCGAGCATTGTAAAACACATTTCTTTTATGCTTTCATACTCTCTTGTTATTTCTTCATCTCCCTCAAAAATTTTATTTACATTATCATATGTCATACAATAAACTGTTTTGATTATAGATTTATATGTATCTGCTGAAATAACTTTTCCTTCCGGAGTTATTTCCATATCACAGGTAAAAGTAAGTTTTTCCTCATTGGGATTAAGAGAACATATTCCGTTTGAAATCTCTTTTGGAAGCATAGGCAGAACTCTGTCCACAAGATAAACTGAGTTTCCTCTTCTCAATGCCTCTTTATCAAGTTCAGATCCCTCTTTTACATAATGACTTACATCCGCAATACTCACTATAAGTCTGTAATTTCCATTTGAAAGTTTTTCTGCATATACCGCATCATCAAGATCCTTTGCATCGGCTCCGTCAATTGTAATTATCGGCAGATGAGTAAGGTCTTTTCTTCCTTCTCTCTCATCTTTTGTTATCTCTGTCTTAATATTTCTTGCTTCTTTCAATGCTTCAGCAGGAAAAATTTCTGTAAGCCCTGTTCTTTTTATAAGTGCTTCTATCATAACATTACTGTCCAAAGGATCTCCCAGTTTTTCTATTATCTGTCCTTCAGGTTTTCTTGTTTTATCTCCCCAGAAATCAACTTTTACCAGAACAAGCTCCCCGTCCTTTGCCATTTTCAAAAATTTTCTCGGAATATATATATCCTGTCCGAAAGAGTGAGTAGGTACAACAAAACCAAAATTATCTCTCTTATGAAGAATTCCCACAACTGTATCATTTTCTCTTTTTATTATTCTTTCAACTGTTCCTTCTTTTTTTCCACTTCTGAAATCGGCCTGTGTTATTCTTACAAGAACAGTATCTCCGTGAAGAGCTCCGTTGAAATCTCTTCTGGGAATAAATATTCCCTCTGTTTCAGTATCCACAAAAGCAAATTTATTTTTTACCACTGAAAACACACCTTTTACCATTCCTGCATTTTCAGGAGTATTGTATCTTCCCTTTTTATTTTTTACAAGCTCACCCGCTTCAACCCACGAATCAACTATTATTCTGTTATCTTTTTTATATTTAGGAGACCAGTTTAAAACAGCATAAATCTCATCAAGAGCTAAAGATTTTTTTCTCTCGTTTATGTACTCTTTTATTTTCGCTAAATCTTTTTCTATATTCATAATTCATCTCCTTTGTTTAATATTATTTTATTTTTTTAGCAGACTACCAAACCCGAGCATCACGACGATATGCTTGCCTGCGCCGAACGCTGGGCACAATT
>UQXM01000102.1 GCA_900545035.1 uncultured Fusobacterium sp.
AGGTCTTGTGGTTACATTTCTGATTACAGGAGCAGTGGCTTTTGGAGCAAGTCTGCCATTTACAGAAGAACAACTAAAGGAACAGGAAATAATTTCTGAAATGTCTGATGTAGAAAAAGCAGAATATTTTCTAAATGGTTATAATAAAAGTGAGAATATAGACAATTTTAAAACAGAGGGAGATATTTTTACTTCTGATGCAGGAAAAATTAATGTTAAAAAAGAAAATGGAGAAATTAAAATCACAACATCAGAATTTCAAGCAAATGATTTTAATAAAGAGATTACGCTTGGAAAAGATGATTTAACGAAAAAAACAGCTGAAAATATAGAAAAATCATTAAATTTGGTTAAAGAAAATGGATTGACTGAAAAAATACAAAACGGTGTAAATAATGGAGTATACACTAAAGCACAACTTGGAAATGGAATAAATAACGGAATAATAATTCATGGGAAAATTAAAGGAGAATATGGCGGACAAGAAGCCAATGCTACTAGTGGTAATAAGATATACAATTACGGAATTATATTAGATACTCAAGTTAAAACTGGAACTGAAGCTGGTTTAAATGGTGGACAAATTATTTATCATAAAAGTAACGCAGAAGCACATAATTTTGGATTAATTCATAGTACAGCAGGGTCAGGGCAATGGGCAAGAGGTGTTTTTGCTAAGTCATCATTCTATAACTATGGAACAATAATTGCTGAAAAATACTCAGGGCAATATATGGAAGCTCAAGGTGGAACAATTAATTTAGGAGATTTTTCAAAAAATTATGGTGTTTTTAACTATGGTATTATAAATGCTAAAGCTAATGGACAGGAATTTAAAGGAAATCCAGACAATAATATCCAAAAAAATCAATATATAAATCAAGGTAAAATGTTGAACTATGGTGTTATTACTGCTGAAAAAGGACAGCTTTTTAGAGGAAATGGAGCTCAAAGTTCTGACATGATAAATTACGGTATTATTAATTCACAAAAAGGCGGACAGGTTATAGAAAGTGGAACAGCAAAAGGAAATACTGTTGAAAACTATGGTACTATTAAAAATCAAGGAGATTTTGCAATAAATATAGCAGAAGGAAATACAGGTATAAACTATGGTACTGTAATAAATAATACAGATAATGTTTTTTCTGATGATACAGTTACAAATAAAGGAATTGTAATTTTAAATAACCATGAAAAAGGAACAGCTGATGACAGCATAAAAGCAGGAATAAATGAGGGAATTATTCTTGATAAAAACGGAGCAGTTGTAAATGATAATACAGTTGCAGAATATAAAAATGGAAACAGTGAAATAACAAATACTTTTACAGACAGCAAAACAACTGCTTATGTAACAGGAACAGGAAATAAAATTACTGAAAACTTATCAGATAAAGTGGTTGGAACAGTTGTAACAGATGATATTTCTAAAACAGGTGCTGTATTTAACGCTGATAAAGATTTAACACTGGAAAATACTATTATCACAGGATATTTTGAAAACAGCGGAACACTTCTTGATATGGGAAGCAATAATTTAACACTTTTGGGAGATACAAAACTTGTAGCTTCAAGAGATGATTTTAATTCAGATATAGCAGCTCTTAATATTGACGGAACATTGAAAAAACTTGGAAATGTAGAAATTTCAGGAAAAATTACAGGAACAGGAAAACTTCAAGAAGTTGCAACAAACAGTGAGGCAGGAGAACATACTGAAAAAATTGAATTAAACGAAATACTCCTTCAAAATGCAACAGAACAAGAAGAAAAATATCTTGCAGGAAATACATCAGAAGAGAAAAAAGCAAATAACTACACAGAAGTAAGCTATAACGGAGGTCTGGAAACAGAAAAAGTAGTTCTTGATTTTGACAGAACAGCAAAAGATAAAGAAAATACAATCACATTTACAGATGACCTTTTAATAAAAGGAAAAGACGGAACAGCTATTGACGGAACAAGCACAGAAGCAGGAAATAATATCAATCTTGAATTTTCAAGCTTAGATAAAGATAAAGTGCAGGGAGATATCTTACTGGGAGCTTCTGACGATGATATTACAGTAAGCAAAAACGGAGAATACAACCATATTATTGACATGGGAGCAGGAAATGACACTTTCACTTTAGGTGATGGCTACTATACAAATAAAGAAATTTTTAATTATAAATTAAATAATACAGAAAAAATAGTTCTTGACGGAAGAAACTGGTACATTGGAGAAAAAGCAGAACTTAATGCAGGAAATACTGCAAAAGCAGAAGGGAAAACAGAGCTTCATATAGCAGAAAATGGTTCTCTTTTTGTAGAAATGAATAATAATTTTGGAAAAGAAAATGTTACAACTTCTCTTGATAAAATGGCAAGCGGAGCTGACTTATCAGTTACAACAGGAGAGGGAGCAGAAGTAAGATTTGTTGTAGGAGATAAATTTGATATTTCTCAAAAACAATTTGATATAGCTCACGATTACAGCGTAAAAGGTGCAGAACTTGACACTGCAATAATCTTTAAAGGTACAGGAGAAAACGGAAAAGTTCAGGAAGATGAAACAGGAAAAATTACTCTTACTGTAAAAGAGGGGTCTGAACTTGGATTTACAGGATATGATGAATTTATTTACGACATTGTTCTTGAAGGACTTTCAAAAGATGAAGCTTTAAGAAATGCTGTAAATACACAAAATATGTATCAACTTCAAACTATGATAAAAGGTGCTGCAAATACAGTTGAAGCTTTCTATACAACAGGATATGCAGTTACTAAAGATGTTACAGATACATATATGTCTGTGGTTGAAGATTTTGGAAGAAAAGCTGGAAAAGGAGAATGGATTGCCTACGGAAAATATGTAAATTCAGATACAGAATTTGACGGAGGAAAAGCTTCCAAAGGATATGACGGAGATATAACAGGTACTGTCGGTATGGTTGAATATGGTGTAAATGACACAACATCATACGGAGTTGTATACGGACAAGGAGATACGGAAGTTAATATTGACTGCGGAGGAAAACTTGACGGAGACAACAGTTATTTTGGAGGTTATGTAAAACACAGAACACAAAAAGGAATTGATATTGTAGGAAATATTGGAATTACTAAGAGTGAACTTGATTTAAGCCTTGCAACAAATGTTGTTCAGGGAGGAACAAACCACCAGATAATTACAGACGGAAAATCTGATGCAGACGCTCTTACAATAGCAGTAAAAGGAACAAAAGATTATAAAGTATCTGACAGCGTAAGATTACAACCTGTTGTAAGTGCAAGATACAGCTTTATCACTCAAGATGAAGTAACAAGTTCTGACGCTAAATTCAGAATGGAAGAACAAGATGTAACAATATTTGAAGGAAGTGTCGGAGGAAATATTATAAAAGATTTTAATGTTTATAACGGAACATTATCTTTATCAGCAGGTGCTGAATATGTTTTTGCAGATATAAATGCTGACGATAATACAAGATATTACTTATATAGTGAAACAAAACCACTTAAATTTACAGAAGAGGAAGAGATAGCGGACAACAGAATAGAGGGACATATCGGAGCAGAATATATCCATGAAAACGGAGTAGGAATAGATGCAAAATATGAAATGATATGGACAGATAAAGGAGATACAGACAGAATAACAGCGGGAGTTTCTTACAGATTTTAAAAATATAACAGCTGATAAATAAAATTTTCGAGATTAAAAATAAATAGAAAATTTTATTATATCATAAATCTCTGCCAAGAGTTTACACTTTCCATAACTTACTCTTGCCAGAAATCCCTAAAAATTTGGAAAAGCGGTACAAGTAATTTTGTACCGCTTTTCTCTTTCTTTCTGTTCTGTTTTTATTTGTTAAATTATGATATACTATATATAAAAGGAAGATTTTCGGAAATAACGGAGGTGCGACTATGAAAAAAATTCCTATCGGAGTGGAAGATTTCAGAGAAATAACAGAAAATGATTATTGCTATATAGACAAAACAAAATTAATAGAGGAAATTATAAAAGACGGCTCAAAAGTGAAACTTTTTACTCGTCCGAGAAGATTTGGAAAAACTCTAAATATGTCTACATTAAAATATTTTTTTGATATAAAGGAAGCCGAAAGAAACAGAAAACTTTTTAAAGATTTGTATATAGAAAACTCTCCTGTATTTTCAGAGCAGGGAAAATATCCTGTAATATTTATTTCTATGAAAGGGATAGCAAATAATAATTTTAATGAGGTTTTGGAAAAAATAAGAGAAAAAATATCGGAACTGTTTGATGAACATAAAAATGTTTTGGAAAGTTTAGATGAATTTGATTCCCAAAAATTTAAGGATTATATATATGGAAATGTGGACAAAGCTAAACTTGAAAATTCTCTTGTATTTCTTACAAAAGTATTAAATTATTATTATAATCAGTCTGTTGTTTTATTAATTGATGAATATGATTCAATAATAATCAATGCTTATGAAAATGGATATTATAAAGAGATGATTAATTTTCTGAAAGGTTTTTACGGAGATGTTTTAAAAACAAATCAGTATCTGAAAATGGGAGTTCTTACAGGAATAGTGAGAGTTGCACAGGCAGGAATATTCTCAGACCTTAATAATTTAATGGTTCATACTGTTTTAAACAAAGATGAATACAGTGAATGTTTTGGACTTAATGAAAACGAAGTTGAAAAAACACTCCACGATTACAATATTGAATATAAAACAGAAGATGTAAAATCTTGGTATAACGGTTATAAATTTGGAAATGTTAATGTATATAATCCTTGGAGCATTTTAAATTATATTTATTACAAAGAACTTAAAGCTTATTGGGTAAACACAAGTTCAAATGTGGTAATAAAAGAAATGCTTAAAAATTCTGATTCAAGAGTATTTAAAACTCTTGAAGACTTATTTGCCAAAAAAGATGTACCTGTAACAATAAGCGATAACATAGCTCTTGGAAAACATCTTTCTCCAAGTGAAATATGGGAACTTTTGCTGTTTTCAGGTTATTTAACAATAAAAGATAAAATAGATGAAGATGAATATATTGTAAGAATACCAAACCAAGAAATATTATCTTTCTTTAAGAAAACATTCCTTACAATATTGTTCGGAGAACTTCAGACAGTAAAAGATGTAAAATATGCACTGTTTAACAAAGATATAAGAGGATTGAAAAAAATAATAGAAAGTCTTGTTCTTCATGCGGTAAGTTTCTACGATACAGATGAAAGATATGAAAATAATTATCAAATGCTTTTATCAGGATTTTTCTATGCACTTGAGGGAATATATTTTGTTTATCCCAATATGGAGAGCGGAGACGGAAGACCTGATATAATATTGGAGCCGTTGGATAAAAAACACCCTGCCTATATTTTTGAACTGAAAAAATTAAAAACAAAAGCTGTTGAAAAAGAAACAGAAAAGGCACTGGAACAGATAGAAGAAAACAGATATGACAGTGTTTTAAAAAGAAAAGGAATATCAGAAATAATAAAAATAGGAATAGTATTTGATAAAAAGAAAGTGGAATTTAGATATTAATATTTTTTATAAAAATGAGAGGTCTGAGAATTCAGCCTCTTTTTTTATTTGGAAATTTTTATAAAAAATAAAATTTTTAAAAATCCGAATACTGCACCGAACAAAGTTCAAAAAATCAAAACCTGATAAATTAAGAAGTTATAAAAAAAGAGTACATTAAATTAGGAACAAATAAATGTTTTAATTGTTATCTACCCAATATCTTCTATAAGTGATATCATTAACACATACAAAATAAAAGAGCAGAAAACGGGAGATGATAATTATGAACTTAAAAAAATTAGGAATTATATTACTGGGAGCTTTAATGATTACAGGATGCGGACAATCCAAAAATGAAAAAATAGACATAGGTATTACGCAAATAATAGAACATGCTGCACTCGATGCAACAGTTGAAGGGTTTAAACAGGCTCTTGCAGATAAAGGATATGGAGAAGATAAAATAAATATAGAATATCAAAATGCTCAGGGAGATTTTGGAACGGCACAAACAATAGCAACATCATATGCACAATCAGGAAAAGATTTGGTACTTGCGGTTTCCACTCCGTCAGCACAAGCTATGTACAATGCTTCAAAAGAAATTCCGATTTTGATAACAGCAGTAACTGACCCTGCAACAGTAGGACTTACAGGAGACAATATTACAGGAACAAGTGATATGGCACCTGTAAACAAACAGGTAGACCTTATAAATACTCTTCTTCCTGAAACAAAAACAATCGGAGTTGTATACAATACAAGTGAGGAAAATTCTCTTGTACTTGTAAAAAAATTAAAAGAGGAAAGCCAAAGATACGGATACACAATAATTGAAAAAGGAATTACAAATATCAACGAAGTCGGTCCTGCACTTGATGTAATTTTAAAAGAAATTGATGTTTTATACACACCAACAGATAATTTGATTGTTGCCTCAACACCAATTGTTCTTGAAAAAGCAAATGCAGCAGCTGTTCCTGTTATTGGGTGTATAGATGATCAGATTAAACAAGGGGCACTTGCGACAGAAACAATAGATTATAAACAGCTTGGATATCAAACAGGAGAAATTGCAGTAAAAATACTTGAGGGAGCAAAACCAATTCACTTGACGT
>UQXM01000103.1 GCA_900545035.1 uncultured Fusobacterium sp.
GTACACCCTATCAGTGCATTTTTCTGGGAAATGTATTTAGGGATAAGGATGATACAGAAAAAATTACAAAGTTTGGCATAGAAGCAAAAAGAGATACAGATATTATTACTCCTGTGAAAATTAATATAAAAGTTACCCCAAGAATTAAAACAGTTCTCTTTACATAATCTTTAAAAGTTTTGGGAGAAATATCGATTTCAATAAAACCTCTGCTTAATATTTTTATAGTTTTTTCTTCTGTTCTCAATTTTTCTTCAAAAAGTTTTTCAAGAAAAGCTACAGGTTTCAGGCTTAACATTGGAATTGAAATATAACTGCTGTCTCCTGTTTTCAAAAGAGCTGACTGAGGATAAATAAATATAAAAAAATCAGGGGCGGAAGAATATTTTTTCAGCTGATAAAAAGAGATGTTTATTGATTTAAACCAATGTCTTATAACTAATTCTGTATCTGTAAGCTCCATTTTAAAAAATATACGGTCTATACCACACCCACAGCAAAGCATAAAAACAATTCCTCCAATAAATGCAGGAATATTTCCCTCTGCCAGTATTTTTATTTCTGCATAAAAAATAAATAATGCAAAAATGAAACCTGCCAGAGATAATATTCTTTGCCATAAAGGAAATTTTAAACAATAATTTCCGTTTCTGTTTTTTTCACATTTTTTATAAGAAAAAATCTCTTTTATATTATTTTCCGTATTCATAATTTTCCTCCGAAAATCAGCTGTATTTGAAAATATAATAGCATTTAAAATCATTTTTTTCAATAAAATTTGTAATAATTTTAAAGTTGTCTGCTTTTATCAAAAAAAACTTGAAATTTGAAAAAAGATAGGGTATATTTAAAATAAATCAAAGATATTACAAAAATAATTTTTAAAAATTACTGTAATTGGAGGGAAAACTATGGAAAAAGAACTGAAAAAGACAACACCTCGTTTTGATAAATTTATTTTGGGAGTTGATCTTGTAGTCGGCATTTTGGGAATAGTTTTGACATTTATAACTGATATAGAAATTTATCGGCCTTTAAGACTTCTCAGCATAATAATTTATCTGGTATATTGGTACAGAGATAAAAATTATAAATCCAAATATCTTTTTATGTATACCGGAAGCTTAATGGGAACTGCTTTGATTTTATGTCTTATTGCAGCTTTTAGTACTGCAATTCTTTTTGATGCGATATACGGAGAATTTTTACTTATGATTTTTCTTCTTATATTTATTGCAATAGTTTTTCCGATTGTTGATTCTTATTTATATCAAAAATTTAAAATAATGTCCTATACTAATGAAGAATTAAAAAAACAAAATAACAGTATCAGAGAATACGAAGAAATAAAACAGGAAGAAAACAAATAATTTTATATACAATGGAGGGATTTTATGGAAAAAAATTATGGTACATTTGATAACTTTATACTTGGATGGGGAATATTCTTCAGTCTTGTAAACGGAATGTTTCTTCTTTCAGACTCTGCAAATGACAGCATGTCAGTTGTTATTAAAATTTCAAAATGCCTGTTACTTATTTGGTATTGGAGTAAAGATGAAGATTACAAAGGAAATTATCTTGCTTTTTTTATCTTGGCGGTTCTGGGATACGAGTTTGCAATGGCATTTTTATTACTTGCAAGTGCTACATCACTTGACGGAATAATTGCTATGGGAGTGATGATATTAGTTATAAATCCTTTTGCTCACTCTTATTTATATCAGCTGTTTAAAATAAACTCATATAATGAGCAGGAAAGAAAAAGAAGAGATGCCGAAAATGCAGAAAATTAATATAAATAAAAAATTTAACAAACAGGGAGAATGTTTATGGAATTATTAATAATTTTTGCAGTATTAATGTTTATCTATGTAATGAAAAGAAAAAACATGAGAGAGGAAGGAAAAGTATACACAGGAAAAATAGTTGATATTAAAGCTGTTACAAGATATTATATAATTGAAGCTGAAATAGACGGAGAAATAAAAACCTTGAAATCTTTGGAAGGATGTCCTATTATTTATTCAAAAAAAAATTATATAGGAAAGAAAACAAAAATATATTATAATAAAAAAAATCCTGAAAGATGCAGTTTGGTTTATAACACTGCATGGGAATTGAAAGACCATTTAGAAGATTAAAATTAATTGTGAAAATGCAGGAGAAAAACAGATGATAAAAATAGGAATAGCAGGAATCGGAGCGATAGCAGAGGAGTATATCAAGCTTATTGTTTCGGAAAAAATAAAAAATTGTAAGATTACAGCATTTTCAAGCAGAAATAAAGAACATATGAATGAAATATGTGAAAAATATAATCTGAAAAATGTAAATATTTTTACAGAATATGAAAAAATGCTTGAAAGCGGACTTATTGATATGGTAATGATATGTACTCCGCATTTTTTACATCCTGAAATGGCTGTAAAAGCTGTGAAAGCAGGAGTTCATCCTCTTATTGAAAAACCTGTGGGAGTATTTTCTGATGAAGTGAAAAATCTTTTAAATGTATTGAAAGAAAATCCTCAGATAAAAAGCGGTGTATTATATTGCAGAAGAGCAAGTAAAGCTTTCAATAAAATTCATGAAATTATTTCAGAAGGAAAAATCGGAGATATAAAAAGAGCAAATTGGATTATAACAAATCTTTATCGTACACAGGCTTACCATAATTCTAAAGCATGGAGAGGAAGTTATAAAGGAGAAGGGGGAGGACTTCTTATGACACAAGCTTCTCATCAATTAGATTTATTGATGTGGTTGTGTCCTGTGCCAAAAAAAGTTTATGGTTTCTGCTATTACGGAATGGAAAGAGATATTCAGGTTGAGAATGATGTAACGATACATATGGAATTTGAAAACGGAGGAACAGGACAATTTATTGCTTCTTCAAGAGAGTTTCCCGGAACAAACAGACTTGAAATAATCGGAAATAAGGGACAGATTATATTAAATAATGATTCTGAACTTATTTACAGAGAACTTGAACAGGATGAAAAAATTTATGCTGAAAATACAACAGAATTTTTTGGAAAAATAAATTACAAAGAAGAAACAATATATTTTGATGATGCAGATAATTCTGTTCAGCAGACAGCTATTGTAAATAATTTTATAGAGAGCCTTGAAAACGGAATAAAAATTTTGTGTCCTGTGGAGGAAGCTCTGAAATCACTTTACATTATTAATGCAGCTTATCTTTCTTCATGGGAAAAGAGAGGAATTGGGCTGCCTCTTGATACAAAATTATTCAGAAAAAAACTGGAAGAGCGTTTTTAAGCTCTTCTTTTTTGTTTTACTATTTTTTCTCCCTGTGATAAAATTATAGTAGCTGAAAATTGGGAGGGAAGTTTAATGGACAGATTAAAAAAACAGCTTGATTTTATAATAGAAATCGATAAACTTAAAGGAATACTTCGTCAAAGTCTTGTTCTTGACGGAGCAAGAAGAGAAAACGATACGGAACACAGCTGGCATATGGCAATGTGTGCTGTAATTTTGAAAGAATATTACAAAGAAGAAGTGGATATGTTAAAAGTTATAAAAATGATACTTATTCACGATATTGTAGAAATACTTGCAGGAGATACTCCAGCTTATGGGACATTTTCTCCCGAAGAGAAAAGAGCAAACGAAATGAAAGCAGCAGAAAAAACTTTTGGTATTCTTCCTGAAAATCAGAGAGATGAATTTATGAAACTGTGGCTTGAATTTGAATATATGGAAACTAAAGATTCAAAATTTGCCAACGCCTGTGACAGATTTCAGGGATTTATACAAAATGTAACTTCCGATGCTCACACTTGGAGAAAATTCCATGTCACAAAATCAAAACTGATGAATCGTATGCGTCCTATTTTTAATTTTATTCCGGAAGTGTATTACGGATATATTCAAGGGTATATGAAAGAATATTTGGATAACGGAGTTGTAACAGATGACAAATGTGTCAAACTTATTGCCTGTGATTTGGACGGAACATTTTTAGACGGGACTCCCGCTTCTGTAAAGAAGAATGTTCCTGAAATAAATGTAAAGGTGATAAATGAGCTTTCAGAAAAAGGAATAGTATTTGTTCCTGCTTCGGGAAGAGATTTACCGAGCATAAAAGAAATGCTTTCCGTAATTAAAAATATAGAATATTATTCATGTTTTAACGGAGCAAGAATTTTTAAAGGGGACGAGCTTATTTATTCCGAAAAAATGGACAGGGAGATGTGTCTTGATATTCTGAAAAAAGCTGTTGAATTAAGACTTAATTACAGCGGAACAGCAGGATATGATGTGTGTTTTACAAAAATGGATAAAGAATATTTTGGAGAGGCGGAAAGAGAAGATACAAAATATATTTTCCATTCAAATGAAAATTTTGATAACACAATAGCTTTTGATTTTGAAAAAATGGTATTTTTTGGAGATGAAGAGAAATTTAAGATATTGAGAGATTACATTGAAGAAAAGTATTCTGATAAGGTAAATATTTTCAGTGCGGGAGATAATGTTATAGATGTTGTAAGCAAAAAATGTTCTAAAGGAAATTCTTTGAGAATTATAGCTGACCATATGGGAATAGCCACAGATGAAATAATGGCATTCGGGGACAATGAAAATGATCTTTCTATGCTTACAACTGTAGGATATCCTGTTGCTATGGCAAACGGAAAGGATTTTGTAAAGGAACTTATAAAAACTCATACGGAAAAAGGAAACAACGACGGAGGAGTTGGACTTTTCTTGGAGAAATTTTTTCAATAAAAAAATATAAATAAAAAATATGATTTAGGAGGATCAATGAAATTTATTTTGTGGAATGTTAATGGTATAAGAGCTTGTCTTACAAAGGGGTTTATGGATTTTTTCAATAATATTGATGCAGATATTTTCTGCCTGCAGGAAACAAAAGTTCAAGCCGGACAAGTTGAGCTTGAGCTGAACGGATATCATCAGTATTGGAATTATGCTGAAAAGAAAGGATATTCTGGAACAGCAATTTTTACAAAAAAAGAGCCTCTTTCTGTAAGTTATGGACTTGGAATAGAGGAACACGACAAAGAGGGAAGAGTTATCACTCTTGAATTTGAAGATTTTTACTTTATCACAGTATATACTCCAAATTCTAAATCAGAGCTGGAAAGACTTGATTACAGAATGGTGTGGGAAGATGAATTCAGAAATTATATGAAAAAACTGGAAGAAAAAAAGTCTGTTGTTGTTTGTGGAGATTTGAATGTGGCACATAAAGAGATAGATTTAAAAAATCCTAAACCAAACAGAGGAAATGCCGGATTTACAGATGAAGAGAGAGCAAAATTTACAGAGCTTATGAATGCCGGATTTATCGACACATTCCGTTATTTCTATCCTGAACAGGAAGGAATTTATTCGTGGTGGTCTTACAGATTTAAAGCCAGAGAAAAAAATGCAGGGTGGAGAATAGATTATTTCTTAACATCAGGAGCAATGAAAGACAGACTTGTTTCAGCAAAAATCCATACAGAGATATTGGGGTCTGACCACTGTCCTGTTGAGCTTGTAATAAAATAATATTTTACTTTAAAGGTGTTGGGATTTTTCCCAATACCTTTTTATCCATAAGAGATTTAGCGTTAATATATACTTCTGTTACACGAGTATCAGAATGTCCGAGAAAATCTCTTATTTCAAGAATATCTGCCCCATTTGCAGAAAGTTCTGTTGCCACAGCGTGTCTTATGTTGTGGGGACTGATATCTGCGCCTATTGTTTTTCCCATATCATGAATAATATTATAAAGAGCGTTATAAGTAAGTCTGCTGTTTTTATTATAAAAGCTTGGAAAAACATATCTCTCTTCCATTTCCTCTTCCGAAAAACTATACATCTGCATAACATATTGTTTATAGTTTTTTAATTTTTCCACAAGAATATCGTGAAGTGGTTTATATTGCTCTCTTCCGCTTTTTGTTTTTTCCAATTTTATAAAATAATCTGTATCTCTTTTTAAAATATTTTTATATTTTAAATCCAAAAGCTCCTGACTTCTCATTCCTGTATAAAAAAGTGTATAAAAAATAACTGTGTTTCTGTATTCTTTTTCTCCGCAAACAGCATATTTTTCAAGTATTTCCTGAATATTTTCAAAAGACAGTTTTAAAATATTATCCAAATTTCTTGCTGTTTTAAATTTTTTAAAAAATCTGAAAGGATTTATATATTTTTCTCTTTTTGCTCTTTCATATATTCTTTCCAATTCATCATACAGAGATTTCAGTCCCAGCATTATTTTATTTACAGAAGTTTTTTTTAAATTTCTTTCATATAAAAGATGAGAAAGATAATTTTCAGCATCTTCCTCTGTTGTTTCCAGCATAAATCTTATATACTGTTCTTCTCCTGTTCCCTGTATTTCAAAAATATAAG
>UQXM01000104.1 GCA_900545035.1 uncultured Fusobacterium sp.
ATAATAAATTATTAAAATATATAATGAAAGTTTAAATATATCATCAGGAAATAAAACTTCTATCAATAAAGAAACCGGATTTATTCCGTCAGCCAATATTCCCAAAATAATTATTATAATTAAAAAAGGAATTGTTATCCCCAGCATTAATTTAAAATGTCTTACATTATAAAATTCTTCTTTGGGTTTTATATCCACAACATATTTCTTAAATTCATCTTCAAAATTTTCTCCTGCTATTTTTTTCAAATCATTCAATTTCATATTAAACCTCTTTATAACATTTCAAATATGAAAGCTGTGCCATTAAAGCATAGCTAATATCTGATATTTTTTTTAATTTCCCCATTTTATATTTCACCTCGTTTGATATAATCGTCATCTAACAGTCTGCCATCAAATTCTTGATTATTATATTTTTTTAATTTTTCATCTTGAAACCAAATTTTTAATGCTGTATATTTATTATTGAATCCAATATCTTTATAAAATACATTTGTCAAAGCAATTTTTTCCTGCTCTGTTATTTTTTTACCACTCTTTATTTTTTCAAGTATTTTTTTTATATTTTCTCGCTCTCTAAATGGGGGATATACTTGATAAGCTACTAAATTATAATTTTCAAAAAAAGTATTATCTCTTATGTATACTTGCAGATATGTTAAAATGTTCATTTCATCATATAAATATCTTGCAAATTTATAGGTTTTTTGCTTCATTTCTTCTTTATCTATATCTTCCAGTCTATCCACAAATACATTTACTATTGTTGAATATGCGTCTGATTTTTCAGCAAATTCTACTTTTTTTCCTTTATGTTCTAATATCCAGCGATATCCACCTATTCTTAGTGGCTGATTATTATTAAGCACACTTTTTTCTCCAAATATTTCTTTCATTTTTTTCTCTATTGGTTTATCTACTTCTATTTTTAAAAATAAGCTTTCATAATTTTCAAGGTATTCTGAGCCGTCGCTTCCGCCTTCAAGTGCCAGTTCCAGTCCAAAAGGATAACCCATTTTTTCCAGTCTGTCGCTGTATAATATCCCTCTGTATCTTATGCTTGTGTTTAAATCAAATTTGTAATCCAGCCCCTGTATAAAATAAAATTTATCCTGCGGAAATTTTTTCTCAAATGTTCTTATTAGTGTACTGTTCTTACTTGCAAATGATGACAGCGATAAAAAAACTATTATAAAAAGTAATAATAATTTTCTTCTCATAAATAACCTCCATAAAAGCTTTCTTTTAAACATATGTTATTATATATTGTCGCATAAATTTTAAAAATTTTCAAAGAAAAAACATATAAAAAAACTGCACCCTCTGTTTTATCTAACTGGGTGCAGTTAAAAATTTTTTATTTACATATTAGTGTTTTTTAGAATATTTCATTGAGTCAAATGCAACAGCAACTATAATGATTGCTCCTTTGATGATATATTGCCAGTATGGGCTTACACCAACATAAGTTAATCCGTAGTTGATAACTGTTAGAATGATAACTCCTGTAATAACTCCTGATATTCTTCCAACTCCTCCGTAGAATGAAACTCCTCCGATTACACAAGCTGCGATAGCATCCATTTCATACATGAATCCAAGGTTGTTAGTTGCAGAACCGATACGACCTGCTTCCAAAAATCCTCCGAATGCATAGAATATACCTGAAAGAGCATATACAATTATTAATGTAAGAGCAACATTTACTCCTGATACTCTTGCAGCTTCAGGGTTACCTCCAACTGCGAATAAGTTTTTACCGAATTTTGTTTTGTTCCATAATATCCACATAATTACAGCACAGACAGCTGCATATATGATAAGATATGGGAATCTGAATCCTGCTATATTGAAAGCACCTTGAGCAAAGCTTGTATATCTTGCATCAAATCCTGAAATTGGAGATCCTCCAACATAGTCATAGTAAAGTGAGTTTAATCCGTAAACAATTGTCATAGATCCCATTGTTACAATGAATGGGTGAAGATTTAAGAAAGCAACAACAGCTCCGTTGAATGCTCCGATGATACCACCTACAACCATAACAGCTAAGATAACCAAGAAAATAGGAACTTCTCCAAGATTAGGGAAAACTTTGTTTACATTTGTAGCAGCCTGTAATAAAGTAGCTGATATAACTGCCGCAAATCCAACCTGTCTACCTGCTGAAAGGTCAGTTCCTGTAGTAACGATAAGTCCCGCAACTCCAAGAGCTATTATTGCTCTGACTGATGATTGTGTTAAAATATTTCTGAAGTTTCTTATACTTAAAAAAGAAGGCTCTTTCATAACTATAAGAACAAGCATTGCAAATAGTACAAGATATAATCCTGACTGAATTAAAACTTTTTTAATATCAATATTTCCGTCTTTTGTTTTTGGTAAATTCATAATTTTTTCTCCTTATTACATATAGATTATAGATATTTAGCTGAAAGAGCTAAGATTTCTTCTTGTGAAGTTTCTTTAGTGTTTACAATTCCTGCAACTCTACCGTTGCTCATTACCAGAATTCTGTCAGTAATTCCCAAAAGTTCAGGCATTTCTGAAGATATCATTATAATTCCTTTATCTTTTTTGGCAAGGTCAATCATAAGCTGATAAATTTCATATTTAGCCCCTACATCTATACCTCTTGTAGGTTCGTCAAGCATTAATACATCAGGCTCAGTAAGAAGCCATCTTCCTAAAATTACTTTCTGTTGGTTTCCTCCTGAAAGAGTTCCTATTTGAGTTGCCTGAGAAGGAGTTTTAACTCTCATACTGTCTATAACCCATTTTGTGTCATCAAACATTTTTTTATTGTTAAGAAGTCCGAAAAGTTTAGTTTTATAATGGTCTATATTAGATACAACAGAGTTTACTTTTATGTCAAGCATACTGAATATTCCTGTTGCTCTACGCTCCTCTGTTACAAGAGCAAATCCATTTTTGATAGCTTCGTTCGGAGTTCTGTTTTTTACTTCTTTACCATTTAAAATTATTTTTCCTGAAGATTTTTCTCTTATACCGAATAAAGTTTCAACTATATCTGTTCTCTTAGAACCGACAAGTCCTGCCACTCCTAAAATTTCTCCTTTGTGAAGCTCAAAAGTTGCTTCTTTTAATGAAGGCTGATGAAGTGCTGAAAGATTTTCAACTTTCAGAATTACTTCTTTTACTTCGTTATCTTTTGGAGGGAAACGATTAGTAAGGTCTCTACCAACCATCATGTTTATAATCTGGTCTGTTGTAAGATCTGCAACCGAATCTGTTGCAACCCATTTTCCGTCTCTCATTATTGTAATATCATCACAAATTTCTTTAATCTCTTCCATTTTGTGAGAGATATATACTATTCCGCATCCTTTATCTCTTAATTTTCTTATAATTTTAAATAAGTGCTGCACTTCGTTTTCAGTAAGTGATGATGTAGGCTCATCCATTACTATTATTTTTGAGTTATAAGAAACAGCTTTTGCAATTTCTATCATCTGTCTTTGTGAAACAGAAAGATCTGCAACTTTCATACGAGGATCTACATCAATATCAAGGTCTTTGAATATTTTTACTGTTTCATCGTACATTTTCTTTTCATCTACGAAAACTCCTTTCATAGGAAATCTTCCAAGCCAGATGTTGTCAAGTACATTTCTTTGAGTAACTTGGTTAAGTTCTTGGTGAACCATTGATACTCCGTTTTCCAGTGCATCTTTTGCAGAAGTAAAGTTAATTTCTTTACCATCTAAAAAGATATTTCCTGTTTCTTTTTTATATATTCCGAATAAACATTTCATAAGTGATGATTTCCCGGCTCCGTTCTCTCCCATAAGAGCATGAACGCTGCTTGGTCTTACTTTCAGATTTACGCCGTCCAAAGCTTTTACACCCGGAAATTCCTTAGAGATATTATCCATTACCAATAAGTATTTTGCGTTTTCCATATTATCTCCTTCTTAATATTTCTCTTAATAAAAGAGAGAGTGAAATGTTTACACTCTCTCTCAAGCTGTATTCAATTATTGAATCCTATTTGAATTGAGCTACATTAGATTTGTCAATTCCGATACTTGGAACTAATAATACTTTATTTTCAAGAACTAAATCTGTTCCTTCTGTTGCTTCTTTTCCTGCTGCTAAGTTAACAGCGATTTGGAATGTTGCAGTTCCTTGTCCTTTTGCGTCGTTAAGAACTGTTCCTGCCATTTCTCCTGATTCGATTTTTACAAGAGCTTCTGGTAATGCGTCAACACCGAATACTGGTAAAGCTTTTCCGAAAGCTTTCATAGATTCGATTGCTCCAAGAGCCATTCCGTCGTTGTTACAAATAACAACTTCTATTTTGTCTCCGTTAGGTCCTGATAACCAAGCATCCATTTTGTCTTTAGCCATAGCTGTATCCCATAGAGCTGCATCTAGGTGTAATTCTTCTGTTTGAATTCCCATTTCGTTAAGAGTTTTTACAGAGTAGATTGTTCTGGCTTCAGCATCTGGGTGTCCTGGCTCTCCTTTTAACATAACATATTGGATAACTCCGTCTTTGTTAAGAGCAGGATTTTCTTTCCAAAGTTTAGCGATTAATTCTCCTTGTGCAATTCCTTGAGCGTTAGGGTCAATTCCTACATAGTAAGCTTTGTCGTAAGAATCGATAACTGATTGGTCAGGTCTTTTGTTGTAGAATACAACCGGTACATTTTCTGCTTTTATTTTTTCAAGAACTGTTGCTCCTGATGCTGGGTCAACAAGGTTGATAGCAAGAGAGTCAACACCTTTTGATAACATAGCGTCTATTTGGTCATTTTGTGTAATTTGGCTGTTTTGAGAGTCGTTCATTTGTAAATCAACTTTATCAGCAACTTTAGCTGCTTCATCACTTACTACTTGTCTGAATAAAGCAATAAAGTTATCGTCATATTTATATGCTGTAAGTCCTACTCTTAATTTTTCCGGAGCTTTAGTTTCAGCGGCTTTATCTCCTCCGCATCCAACAAGTCCTGCTGCTAAAATAACTGCTCCTAAAAAGATACTAGCTTTTTTCATAATAAAATTACCTCCTAAGTTTTTATAATACACCTTATGTTTTTACCTAAACTATATAAATCCTCATTTCCGAGAATAAATAACATAACAAATGTATAAAAGTTTATTTTGTTAACAAAGTTGTCAACTGCTTTCTATTCTAATATACTTTTAATTTTGTATTTTGTCAATACACTTTTTTTATTTTTTTAACAAAATCATTGAAAATAAAAGTCGTTTTCTGAGAATATTTTTTTACGACAGTATAAATTATGCTTTTTTCCGGAAGAAAATTAAGTACATCAGGATAGTCCTGAGTTTCAAGACAGAAACCAAAATGATTTCTGCATTGTATATTTCCGGAAATTTCTCCCACTTCATCAAGCCAGTTTCCTGTATATATCACTGTAACAGGCTGGTCTGTTTTCATCTTTAAATTTCTTCCGCTTTTTTCATCAACACATACTGCGTCAAATTCATTTTTATGTGAAAGAATAAAAGGATGGTCTATTCCGTGGTTTACAATTACTGCCTGAGGATCATCGGAAGTAAAAAATTCTTTGAATTTTCTTCCGTCTCTTAAGTCGAAAATGCTGTTATCTGTTTGTGATATTTTAACGGGAAGTGTTTCGTTGTCCACTTCCAAATATTCATCACTTGAAAGAGTTAATATTTGATTGCCAATGTTCTCTTTATAATCACCGCTCAAATTGAAATATGTATGATTTGTCAAGCTCATATAACTGTCTCTGTCAGGTATTCCCTCATATTCCAAAGTAAGTTTGTTTTTTTCCAAAATATATTTTACTGTGAATTTTATTTCTCCGGGATAACCCGCTTCCATATGAGGAGATGTTCTTTTTAAAATTAGAACAGCTTTTTCTCCCTCTTCCAGAAGTTCAGCCTCCCATATTTTCTGTCCGTAAAATTCAGGATATCCATGAAGATTATTCCCGCAGTTGTTTGTTTTCAGCTGATAAAGAGTGCCGTTTATTGTAAGCTTTCCTCTTTTTATTCTTCCTGCTGTTCTTCCTACTATTGCACCAAAGTGCGGTGAACGCTCTTCATATCCTTGAATATTATCAAATCCCAGTACGATATTTTCAAATTTCCCATTTTTGTCGGGAGTTTTTATTTCTTGAATAATTCCTCCGTAATTAAGTATCTTTACTTCTGCATACTCATTTTTTAAAGTATATCTGTAAACTTGTTCGCCTTTTTTGGTTACTCCCCACTCTTCTTTACAGGTTCTATCAGTCAAAATCATATTTTCCCCCTATTTTTGCTATATATTTTTTAGTAAATTCTTTATTTTCAAATATATTTTTTACTACCACTGCAATAGGAGAATAATAAAACAGCTCATCTCCCAGCTGTGTAG